>JASHRR010000703.1 GCA_030037185.1 Xanthobacteraceae bacterium
TTCGCGGCCGGCGGGTTCGCAGTGACGAACCTCAACGCGGGCGTAGAAGCGCGCGCAGAGCGCCAGACGGCCGAGATCGTCCTTGCGCGGCGCCGACTCGACACCGTCACCAGGTCCCGGCAGACCGAATGCACCAAGCGCGGACCTCTTGACCTCTTTGCCGGAACCTGGAGGTCCAGGAGCAAGCCGCGATCGCCGAACTAGAGCGGCTTCAGGCCGACGTGAAGGCGGATGCAGACCCGCAGGCGGTGGCGCTCGGCATCAGTTCTGCCAGGCTGCATGTCATTCAGGCTGGCAGCACGGTCGCGCTCTGCCTGTTCTCCGGCCTGTTCATCAGCTTCGGGGCCGGACTGATCTGGCGAAGGCCGGCGCCACTAGGGTGAACTGGTGGACGCCGACGCCGACAGCGAGCGGGCCATCCGATACCGGATCGCCTTGATGGTCTTGTGCTGGAATCCGCTCGCGATGGCGCTGAGGGCCGCAGCTTCGGCACGGTCGCTGCCTAAGACTACGTTTGGTCCGTAGCACGTTCGATAGCTGGCGTGCTGACGCCATCGACTCACACGGCGCCGAAGGGCAAATGCAGTCGTACCGGTCATGCGATGCCACCATTGCTCGGTCTCACATCGTGAGCGACACTGGCGCGTCGCATGGGGGACCTGCATGGCAAAATTCGACAGCATCCTGGGAACGGTTGGCAACACGCCTATCGTCAGAATTAACAACCTGACGCCGCGCGCCGACGTGAATTTCTACGTCAAGATCGAGGCGTTCAACCCGTTGGGCTCCGTCAAGGACCGCTTGGCGCTCGGCGTGATCGAAGCGGCCGAGGAATCTGGGCAGCTCAAACGCGGGCAGACCGTCATCGAGGCGACGAGTGGTAACACTGGTATCGGGCTCGCGATGGTCTGCGCGCAGAAAGGCTATCCCCTGGTCGTGACGATGGCGGAGCAGTTCAGCGTCGAGCGGCGCAAGCTCATGCGCTTTCTTGGCGCCAAGGTCGTGCTGACACCTGCAGCGGGGCGCGCGGTGGCCATGGTGACAAAGGCGGTCGAACTCGCCAACGCGCACGGCTGGTTCCTGACCCGCCAGTTCGAGAATGAGGCCAATCCCGATTTCCATTCGCGAACGACCGCGCGAGAAATCGTTGCAGATTTCAAAGGTGAGAAGCTTGACTATTGGGTGACCGGATATGGTACCGGCGGTACGCTTAAGGGGGTCGCGCGCGTGCTTGTGAAGGAAATGCCGAACACGAAGATCATCGTCTGCGAGCCCGACGAGGCACAGCTCCTCAGCAGTGGCATCGAGCAAGTGCGCAATCCCGACGGATCGGCCGCCGCGCCTCATCCCGCCTTCAAGCCGCACCCCATGCAGGGCTGGACGCCGGATTTCATCCCGAAGCTCACTTCTGATGCCGTTGCAATGAAGGTGATTGATCGCGTCATCACGGTCCCGGGCTCGGAAGCGATCCACTACGCTGGAGAGTTGGCGCGAAAGGAAGGCATTTTTGTCGGGATCACCGGAGGGGCGACCTTTGCAGGGGCCCTGCGCGTGTGTGCGGAGGCGCCGACAGGAGCGAACATCCTTGCCATGCTGCCCGATACCGGCGAGCGCTATCTCAGCACACCGTTGTTTGCCAACGTACCGGCAGACATGACTCCGGAGGAATTGGATATCTCCCGATCAACGCCGAGCGCCCAGTTTGGCACGTGACCGCTCCGCGTTATTCACGTCGTTTCCGCGACGTTCCCGACGAGTTGCTGAGGGAGAAAGAGAAGATGCCACCCCAAAATCCTCCGGGTGCAAGGCCGCCATCCCGGCGGCCAGAAACAAGATGAACTCGCCTCACCGACGGCGATGCAAAGCGCAAGCCTGCGTGCAGGAAGGCCGTAAAGCGCGCCGAGCCCGTCGGGTGGGTAGCCTCTGGCGCGGAAAACGCACGGGCGGGGTCGCTAACGGCACCTGGCCGGGATTTAAGGCCGTCCCGCGGTCATGGTTCTGCGCTGCGATCCACTCGCGATCACAATCACGGCCGCAACATCAGCAAGGAGAATTCCGGCCAAGGCTGAATTAATTAATATTAATCGGCGCCAAGGCGGGTAGCAGCCGCAGAGAGCTTCGACCCGTCCTGCGAGGAGAAATTCCGCGCGACGAGCCTCGTGAGGGCGCTGAGCGCGGGATGCCTCACCTCGAAATCGTAGACGGTCGGCACCGCCGCTCCCCCGAGCTTTTTCTTGATGGGATACGCCTCGGCACCGAGGCGCAGCAAGCGCTTTCGCCGTCGGATCGAATCCGCGATGAGGGCGTAATAGAGGTTGAAGTAGGCCCGGCTGGGGATCGTGCGCTCGCGGTCGAGGCCGCAGTGAAAGAAGTAGACCGTGTCGGCCCCGTCGAGCGCGAGCATGAAACCCACGGGTTCCCCCCCGAGCTTCGCCACGTGCGCGCGCAGCGATCCGGGCGGCATGGCCGCCGCGAGCGCGGCGAAGAACCCAGGCCCCAGGGGAATGGGTAGCTGCAGATTCGAGTGCTCGGCATGGTACCGCATGGTCATGCCGTACAGGCGGTTCATCATCGCGAAGACGGTCTCGTCGAAACGCTCGACGGTCTCGATCGTGCCTTCAGCCTTGGCGAAATCTCTCTGGTACTGGCGGCACTGATGCCGGGTCCTCCCCGGCAGGCGCCTAAGGTACTCCTCGTAGGAGCCGAGACCCTCGAGGTTGAGCCACATCGTCGCGAGAAAGCCGGTCGACAGCAGGCCCCTGCGCGCGAACGCGCGCTCCTCCGAGCGGTCGCGCGCCGACTTCACGCATAGGATGCCATAACGAAACGACGTCCGCAGGTGTGCGAGCATGGCGTCCGCGAGCTGTTCGGCCATTCCCTCGGCGCCGGGCACCAGCCGAAAACCGCTCACGTTCGACGACGGGATCTCGAGAAAGGCCAGATCGGTGGCGAGCGGGCGCCAGCCAGCCCGGGCCAGAAGCCCGAATGCCGAGGCCACGACCCCGCCGATGTAACCGGCGAGATCCAGCCGCCGCACGATGTGCAGGACGCCAAGCGCGCGAGGCTCTCCGTCGGCGAAAGCCTGAAGATAGTAGATCTCGAGCGTGGTCGGTCCGGCCGCGCGGATGGCCTCGGTCCACACCACGGTGAGAGGCCCGAGCTCGCGGTCGCGAAGGGCCTCCGCCCAGAACTTCGCTTCGTCGGCCGTGAGCCGCTCCGTGTGCTCTATCGTAATTCCCATCACGGCACCACGGCAGTAGCGATGCGCGCCCCCTGGATCGTCGCGAGCCGGCGGCCGGGCGGGGTCAGATAACGCTCATTGAGCTCGGCTTCGGGAAGGTCCTCCTCGACGACGAGACCCGCGCCACGGCATTCGCTCGCCATCTCGTCAGGCCACCAGCCGCTCGCAAAGCTCTCTCCGGCTTTCTTGACGCTCTCGTTGATCAGGTTGCGCCCCTCGACGAGCTCGCGGTCTCCGTACATGAAGACGACGCCGCTGTCGGGCGCGCAGGTGGCCGCGATCCAGGCGAAGATGCCGCGAACGGCCTTGCGCGGCAGGTAGCTGAGCAGGCCCTCTGCCACGCAGAACGCCCGCGTCCGACCTCCCGCGACCGCGCGAAGCGCGCTCGACCCATCGATCGGACGGCTGAGGTCGTGGCTCACCCACGCTGTGCGGGACCACAAATCCGGATGGACGAGGCCGCGCGCGATCGCCCGCTTTCGCCGCTGCGTCGCCGGATGGTCGATTTCGATGACCCAGGGCGAGCTTGTCCGGGCACGCGTGAGGCGGATGGCACGCATGTCGTAACCCGCTCCGAAGATGACGATCCGATCGAGGCCTCGCTCAAGCTCGTCATTCAGGCGCGCATCGATGTAGCGCGTGCGGCAGATGAAGTCGGCGGGCGCGCCTGGGTATTTCCGGTCGAGCATCCGCTCCACCGCGTTTCGCAAGCCCGGGCTCGCCTGACACGCCCCGATCAGCATGCGATTGAGCGGCTGAAGAAACCGGCGGGCGAACTTGTCCTCGAAGAGGCGCGCCTCCTCGGGCAGCAGCGATTCGAGTGCGCGCATGGCCGCGGCGGCCTCGGCCGTCCAGCTCGGAGTGTCGTCTGTCATGGAGCCCTCCCGAGTTTCTGAATGGTGCACCATGAACGTTTGGGATCTCCAGGGACAAAAGTTAAGTGAATCGTTTGAACCATTCCCGTGCCCGATACACGACTCCGAATGTGAACGCGTTCACAGACGGCCGCACGTTTGCATCAACGCGATGCAGGCGTTCGATCAATCGATGTATTTCCAAAGGAGGGAACTTTATGCTGGCTCAAGGTAGCGGCTTACAGCCGATCGGCCCCGCTGGCTCCGAGATGACGACTCGAATCGAGCAGGCCCTGGTGCGAGCCCTCGCCTCGGTCATGCGAAACGACGGCCCTCCTGGGCTTGCCTCCGCGATGCGATATGCAGTGTTTCCAAGTGGTGGGCGGATTCGTCCGCGGCTCAGTCTTGCGGTCAACGCTGCTTGCGGCGGCGATATGGGAGAGCTGGCGGCAGGAGCCGCTGCCGCCGTCGAGCTGCTCCATTGCGCGTCCCTGGTGCATGATGACCTGCCTTGTTTCGACAATGCGGGTATCCGCCGCGGACGTCCATCCGTGCATCGAGCCTTTGGCGAGTCCCTGGCGCTGCTGGCGGGCGACGCACTAATCGTGTTGGCCTTCCAGACTCTTGCCCAGAGTGCGGTTGCGGCTCCAGTCCGGCTCGGTCCAATGATCATGGCCATGGCGCGCGCCGCAGGCATGCCCTTCGGCCTTGCCGCCGGGCAGGCCTGGGAGCTCGAACGGCAGGCCGATCTCCAACGCTACCAGCGCGCCAAGACCGGCAGTCTGTTCGCCGCAGCAACGATGGCTGGGGCGCTGGCGGCCGGAGTTACCGCTGAGCCATGGCGGAGTCTCGGCGAGCAACTGGGCGAGGCGTACCAGGTCGCAGACGATATCAAAGACATGGTCTGCACCGAGGAAGAGCTAGGCAAGCCGGCCGGCCAGGATGTCGCTCATCGGCGCCCTAGTGCCGCACTCTACCTGGGGTTGGAAGGTGCAGCGGTACGGCTGCGCCGGCTTCTCGGCCAGGCAATCGCGACGATTCCGGCCTGCCCGGGACAAGCCGAGCTTAGGTCTCTTATCCGATCGGAGGTTCTCCGGATAATGCCGAAAGGCATATCGTCGTATGTCGCTAACCCTGCGAGCGAGCCCGATTCCTCATCCTCTGGCAATCCACGCGAGCGAAGGGCCGCAGCCACGGCCAGGAACAGATGATCATGACGGATCACCATCCGGCCTCTCTGCTAGACACCTGTGTACGTCACGCTCACGGTGTGCGGCTGTTTGGTCTCACCTACCATCCGTATCACATATCCAACGATCTGGGGATCAGTGCGATCCTCTTGTTCTCTGCGTGGTTCGCCGCCAGGCAACCCGGTCTGACTTTACCGGGCTTTATTGTGGCCTTTGCGGTGATGCAGGGCAGTTATGTGCTGGCACGCCTTATTCGATGGCGTATCTCCGGGAACGCGAGCCGATCCTTTCTGCAGGACACCGTACTTATCGTGCTGCCTTCTTTCATCGCTGCAAGCCTCCTAGCGGGCAACGATCTGGCCCCCTCGCTGGATCTCGCGGGTCTCGATCTCGCGCTCGGCCTCAGTTTCATTCGTATCGGGTGCTTCTTCGGCGGGTGCTGCTACGGCCGGCCCGCGCGCTGGGGCGTGCTATATCTGCCAGAGCATCTCAAGGATGTGCATGGCTGTCGGAATTACACCAGTGGCCCGGTTCCGCATGGGCGTGTTATCCCGATCCAGCTCTTCGAGTCCGCTGTCAACGCAGCGATGTTCGCGGCATTGCTTATTTGGCGCATGCACTCACCGTCCTCACACGGGCGTGTGCTGCCGGCCTATCTCATTGGCTATGCCGTATGGAGATTTGGCAGTGACTTTTGGCGGACCGTTTCCGTGCGTCCGCGCTGGGCTGGGCTGTCGCAGGCGCAGTGGTATGCGATGGCGGTCTGTGCCGTCATGGTTGTCGCCCTGGTCCTTTAGACCCAAGGGAACTCGATGGCCTCATTCTGGATGCTGTTGGTCTTTGTCATGGTGTTACGCCGTGCCTAACGAAAGCGGAAGACTCGCGTCGCCGAGCGGCTATGTTTTCGCGCACGCCGGAACCTCTTAAAGCGTCGTGATGCCGTCGGCACTATCGCCGTGTTCGGAGCCGATCAATTAGGTTGCCGAACTGATCGACCCGATAACGACAGCGAGAGGGGCGATCCGCTCATAGCGCTCATGGTGCTGTGCTGCGATCCGCTCGCGATCTGACGGCGGCGGTTTCGGCACGGCGATCAACCTTCGTCTAAAACCACAGTTGGTCCGCAGTACCTTACAAAGCTGTCGTGCCCAGGCGATCGATCGTCACGGCAGGTAAGGGCCAACAAGAGACATTCAACGTCGATCCGACCGCCCCAGTTCTTGGAGGTTGTCCCTCGACGCCGGTTCGCCCAGCGACGCTAGTCATGTTGCCGCATTGGCATCCCCTCACGACGTTGCTGACAAATAAAATTTTTATGATAAGTTTATTCAATGGAGCCTCGGAGCCGCTGGTGTTGGCTCCGGAGATCGCCCAGCTGGGGAGGGAAAGCATGCTCGATAGGCGAGACCAGGCTGCTGGGGCTGCCACCGCAGTAGCGGTCTTTCAGAGTCATTGTCGAACAGGCGATGAGCATGCCATCGCCGATCTCATCTGCGATCTCGGACATTTGGCTGAACAGCAAGGTCTCGATTTTCTGGACGAGGTTCGCCGGGGGATCGGACACTGGTACGCCGAGCAACACGCGAATGAGGGCGACATTCTCGGGCCGGATGCCGCGGTCGAAATCATCATCGAGCCGAGATGGCCGCGGAGGGCGCCATGACCGTGATCGCAATGACAAGAGAGATCGGCTCTCATGGCTCCGAAGTCGCGGCGGGAGTGGCCGCGGAGTTGGGACTTGAGATCATTAACTCTGAAATTGTTGTGCCATATATTGCCGGAAGTTTGGGGCTCGAGCACAGCTCCGTGCAACGTTATGTGGACGGCAAGGCTACTTTATTTGACCGATGGCAGATCGATACTAGGAAGTTGTCGCAATATACATTGGACCACATTCTCAATCTGGCTCTGAAAGGCAACGTGTTGATCCGCGGCTGGGGGGCTGCCGCCCTGTTTCAGGGTATCCACGGAGTCATTTGCGTGCGGGTCTGCGCGCCGATAGCACTACGTGTGCGCGTCATGATGGAACGGCTCGGTGTCAAGGATGCCGGCGCGATCCAGCAAGAGATCGAGCGTTTTGATGCTGGTCATTCACGCGCGATGCGCGCCGCGTTCAACTTCGATTGGAACGATGCGCTTCTCTACCACATCGTATTGAATTCCGCCCGGGTAACGGTCGGCAACTGCGTCAAGACTATTTGCCAACTCACAGACCATCAAAGCTCGCAGGATGACTCTACGACAAAGGCGGCGCTTGCCGAGAAGCTGCGGGAAATTAAGGCCGGCGAGATTGTCGCTCCGACTGACGATATGTAACGCGGTCCGACAAAGAAACGTGCTTATCATTGAAGTTGCTAAAATGAGAGGTGCCGAAGTCCTATCGCGGCGGCGGGAGTGACTACTGCCGGCACGCGTCATTCGGCCCAAATCCATGCGAGCGACCTTGTGATCCCTCATGGAAGACCATTGAAAGGGAGGTTAGCATGCGCAGGCAGCAGAATTTCCTTCTATTCATCGCGTTGGCAGCGACGGTTGCGACGCCTGCCCTGGGGCAGACCATGCCATCAGGGGTCGGACCGGCCAGCGGATTGACGAACGGCGCCGCATCGATCCCGGACTTTTCCGGGACATGGAATCATCCAGCCTTTCCCTGGTTCGAGCCCCCGGCATCAGGTCCCGGCCCGGTGATGAACAAGTCGCGTTGGCCGCAGCAACCAGGCGACGGCATTTCGGGCTCGTTGTCCCTTCCTGCCCTTCCTCCGGGCGTGGAGGGCGTGAGCGACTACGACCAGCTGGTGGGCGATTATTCCAACCCGATCTTGCAGCCCTGGGCAGCGGAGGTCGTGAAAAAGTTCGGCGAGATGTCGATCGCGGGCATCACCTATGGGAACCCTTCCAACCAATGTTGGCCCATGCCAATGCCGTTCATATACAAGCAATTCTTGGTGCAGATCATTCAGCAGCCGGACAGGGTTCTGCTCATCTACACTGCCCCGAACACGGACGTGCGCCGCGTGCGCCTGAACGACCGTCATCCGGAGCCCCTCACCGCGTCCTGGTACGGGGATTCGGTCGGGCATTATGAGGGCGACACGCTGGTGATCGACACCGTCGGCGTTAAGACCAACCGGCCCTATGCGATGATCGACCTTTTCGGCACACCCTATACAAAATCATTGCATATCGTCGAACGCTATCGGCTGCGTGGATACGACGACGTGAAGGACGCCATCGCGAGGAATAAAAAAGAGAATTGGCTGTTCAACGGCGATATCTTCAGCAATCACCAGGGCAAGTTCCTGCAGCTGCACGTGACGATCGAGGACGAGGGTGCCTT
>JASHRR010000704.1 GCA_030037185.1 Xanthobacteraceae bacterium
TGAATTGTCAGCTTGCGGATGGCGTGCATTGACGACACTCCCTCGCACTCAAGGTGCGCGTTGAACTATAACTTGAATCAAGGTGGACCGATCCGCCTGCGCGACTGGAAAATCGGCGCCGAGGAATTGGCGGGCGGCATCAAATCGCGATCTTGGTTTCGATGACATCGCAGTCGGCGTGCGCCATCGTCGGTGGGATCGAGAAGCCCGACGGCCGTGAGGGCCTGGACGTCCGCATAAACGTACCCGGCACCGCGCGGAGAATGGTGAAACGTTCGATTGAGCGCCACTTGAGCGTTCGAAAGCCGGGAAGCGCACCGTTGTCGTAACCGAGCGCTGGCGGAACGACAGGTGTGCGTTTATGGTCTTAGGAGCCATATGGTGTCAACCGCCATAGACGATCGGCACAAAGCCCGGTACACGCGACCGAACGCTGGGGCAGAGCATTGCCGGGACACAGCCATTCTCTCAGCGTGTGAACGCGGCCAAGCGAGATACGCATGGCTGCTTGGACGGTGCGGTAGAATTTTAGAGAGGCAGTGATTGGGTTCGACTGGGCGCAGCGGCGCGGCGGCTGCTGGGCCGGGGAACCTTCACCCCGCCCCGATCAGCTGCACCGCCTCGTCGCGCTCGAACAAATAGAGCAGCACTCGCAACGCCTTGCCGCGCGTGCTCGCAAGGGCCGGATCGCGCGTGAGCACCAGCGCGGCGTCGTCACGGGCACCGGCCATCAAGTCGCGGTGGATGGCGGGCTGGGCGATTCGGAAGTCCGGCAGGCCGCTCTGGCGGATGCCGAGCACGTCGCCTTCGCCGCGCAGGCGCAAATCCTCCTCGGCGATGCGAAACCCGTCCTCGGTATCGCGCATGATCGCAAGCCGTGCCCGCGCGGTCTCGGTCAGCGGCGTCCGGTAGAGCAGCATGCAGGTGGAACGAACGGGTGCGTTCTGGCCGCGACCGACGCGCCCGCGCAACTGGTGAAGCTGGGCGAGGCCGAAGCGCTCGGCGTGCTCGATCACCATCACCGTCGCCTCCGGCACGTCGACCCCGACCTCGATCACCGTGGTCGCGATCAGGATGCGGGTTTCGCCCGCCGCGAAACGCGCCATCGCGGCGTCCTTGTCGGCGCCCTTCTGCCGTCCGTGGACAAGGTCGACGACAGCGCCGAAAAGCCCGACCAGCTCGGCATATCGCTCCTCCGCGGCTGCAAGGTCGGTGTTCTCGGATTCCCCGACAAGCGGACAGACCCAATAGATCCGCCTGCCGCCCTGAACAGCGCGGCCGACAGCGGCGATCACTTCGTCGAGGCGGTCGAGCGGAATGGTGCGGGTATCGATCGGCTCGCGGCCGGGCGGCTTGTCGCGCAGCTCCGAAATGTCCATGTCGCCGAAATAGGTGAGCACCAGCGTGCGCGGGATCGGGGTCGCGGTCATCACCAGCAGGTCGACCGCGGCGCCCTTGCGGGCAAGCGCCAGGCGCTGATGGACGCCGAAGCGATGCTGCTCGTCAATCACAGCAAGGGCGAGGTCGGCAAACGCCACGTCGTCGGAATAGAGCGCGTGCGTCCCGACCAGGAGGTCGATGTCGCCTTGCGCGAGCTTCGCCAGCGAGGCGGCGCGCTCGCGTCCGCGCTCGCGCCCGGTGAGAATGGCGACCTTGATACCCGCGGCCTCCGCCAGCGGCGCTATGGTTTTGAGGTGCTGGCGGGCAAGGAGTTCGGTCGGCGCCATCAGCGCCGCCTGACTGCCGGCCGAGATTGCCATCGCGCAGGCAAACAGCGCGACCACGGTCTTTCCGGCGCCGACGTCCCCCTGCAGCAGGCGCAGCATCCGCTCCGGCCTCGCGAGATCGCGCCCGATATCTGCGATGGCGGCCTGTTGGCCTGCGGTGAGGGTGAATGGCAGGCAGGCGCGGAGGCTTGCTTGCAGGGACTGCTCGCCGCCGCCTCGCGGCAGCGCGAGGAGCTGCGATTGGCCGCAGCCTGCTGCTCTCCCCACCTGCGGGGAAAGGATCGGGGAGGGGGCAGTTGCCGTCCCTTCACTGTGACCATCCCGCCGCAAGCGCGAAGAAGACGGAGAAGAATTGCCTGCCGCCCCCCTGGCCCCCCGCCGCCCGGCTGGCCGGCGCAGGTGGGCGCGCACCAGCGCCAGCGCCAGCTGGCTCGCCAGAAGCTCGTCATAGGCCAGCCGCGACCACGCTACGCCGCCGGGCGCGACATCGGCGGGCTCCAGCGGCCGGTGCAGCGTGGCAAGCGCGCCGGCGAAATCCGGCCAGCCGGAGCGTGAGAGATGGTCGGGATCGAGCCACTCCGGCAGCGCCGGCACGAGGCCCAGCGCAGCCGCGACGGCGCGGCGCACCATGTTCTGGGTCAGGCCTTCGGTTAACGGATAGACCGGATCGACCAGCGCCATTGCGGCAAAAGCCGCCGGATCCACCACCCGTTCCGGATGCACCATCTGCAACATCCCGTCATAGAACTTGACGCTGCCCGACACATAGCGCCGGCTGCCTACTGGCAGCAGCCTTTCGATCTGATCCCGCCGGGCGGAGAAATACGTGACGGTCAGGGTGCCGGTGTCGTCGCTGACGTGGACGAGATGCGGCGCACGGGGCCGGTTGGGAGGTGCCGGGCGGTGACGATCGACGCGGATTGCGACGGTGACGAAGCTGTCAGGCACGACGTCGCATAATTTCGACTGATGGCGGCGGTCGATGGCGCCGGACGGCAGGTGAAACAGGAGGTCGACGACGCGCGCGCCGCCATCGCGCCCGAGGAGCTTGCGGTAAAGCTTCGAGGATTTCTCGGCGATGCCCGCAAGGGCGGTGACGGGCGCGAACAGATGATTGAGCAGACTTGGCCGCATGATTTTCCATCGCCCGCGAGGGGCTTGACCGCCGCCGCAGTTGCCGCCTCATGTGGCGCCTAACGGGTACTCAGGGAGATGCCATGAGGTACATCTACACCTCCGCCGCGACGCTGCTGGCGCTGCTGCTTTATATGGCCGTGTCGATGGTGGTTGGCCAGGCGCGGGTGAAATACCGCGTCAAGGCCCCGGCCGTCACCGGCCATGAGCATTTCGAGCGCGCTTACCGGGTCCAGATGAACACTGTGGAGCAAATGGCGTTCTTTCTCCCAGCGCTGTGGCTCTGCGCGGCGCTGCTTTCCGACAGGGGCGCTGCCGCAGGCGGATTGATCTGGGTCATCGGCCGCGCCGTCTATGCGGTCTCCTATCTCTCCGCGCCGGAGAAGCGCGGGCCCGGTATGGCCATCTCTATGCTGGCGCAGATCGGGCTGTTTCTCGGCGCCGTGTACGGGCTGACGCTGGCGGCGATCCGCTAGGCAGGGCCGGCAAAGGCGCCATCCATCGTCCGACTTCGCCCGTCCTCCAATCGCCTCGGCGGACCGCATGGGACATGGCGCAGAGCAGGTCCGTGCTAACGCCGCAGGGCTTCGGCCGCCTTTGTGCCGATCGATCATTGATGCGCGATCGATCAAAACAACCCCGCCCTGCGCCGGTCGCAATTGACAGACGTCTGACGATTGCTAGGGTGTGGCGCTATTTAGCAAATGTCATCAGAGGAGGCGGTGATGCATGCACCCGCGGACGAACTCAAGAAAGTACGATCTTCGATGATGAACGCGGTCCACGACCTTCCCCTGCTCGTCGCCCGCGATGAAGGCTTCTTCAGGGACGAAGGTCTGGATGTCGAGATTCTTAAGACGCCCGGTTCCGGTCAGCACGCCTCTGACCACCGGGCGCTGCGCGAGGACATCTTCAAGCGCACGCTGGAAGCTTCATACGAGGACGGTCAGTGCGATCAGTTTCGCATGTGCGAGTGGGGCATCATGAAGCGTGCGGTCGAGTCCGTTGTGGATTCCAGACACCGTCCGGCCAAAATCGTAGCGCTCGGCTCCGCGATGTCGAGCTTCGCGATCGTTACCGATCCGAAGCTGAATATCTACGAGCCCGAGCAGTTGAAGAATACGCCGATCGCCGTGAGCCCTTTCAACGGCTCCCACTTCACGATGCTCAAGATGATGGAAGGCTTTGTGAAGCGAGAGGAGGTCAAGTGGGAATTCGCAGGCACCCATCGCGAGCGGCTGGAGGCTTTGCGTTCCGGCAAGGTCAAGGCCGTCAGCCTGCAAGAGCCCTGGATCAGCGTCGCTGAAAAACAGGGGTGCCGCGTTCTAATCGAGTCCCACTCGACCCGCAGCGAGGCGGCCGGCGACGAATTGGACGGCCCGACGCTCGCCAAGATGTTCAGAGCGGAGGCGCGCGCCGCCGCCGCAATCGACAAGAACCCCGAAAAATACGCCCATTATCTCCTTGAGGAGGCGGGCGGCCTGATCGAACTCAACGACCTCAAGCTGTCTCGACTCCTGAACGCCCCGCCCACGCCGTACACGCGCGAGCGGTTCAATGACAATTACCAATGGACGCTTGGTTGGGGTCTCGTTTCCCCCGGCGCCACTTACGAGAACACGGTCGATAACCGGGCTTGGCAGTAGTCCGGCACATCCCTGGGGCGGCGAGGCCGGGCTTGTCCCGGCCACCTCGATTATTTTTTACGCCGCGCCTGGATGGTCGGGGTCGCTAGGCCAAGCCCGGCGACGACGCCGATTTATGCGATTTGATCGCACTGCGCTTAGCCGGTGTCGCCTGACCGTCTCTATAATGCTGGCTTCGCTCAAGCGAGGGGACCAATTTGCGCCGCACCAGGAGTTATGACACGCGGAAATGACAATGTCGCAGCACAATCCGCTGGAAGAACTCTATCGCCGTCCGGGCTTTATGATCCGACGCGTGCACCAGATCGCGGTTGCGTTATTCATTGAGGAAACCGGAAGGCTCGGCGTGACCAACAGACAGTACGGCATCCTGTTCGTGCTCAATCATCGTCCCGGCATCGATCAGATTTCCGTTGCCAACCTATTGGGTCTCGATCGCTCGACAACCGCAATGGTGCTCAAGAAGCTGGAACAGGATGGCCTGGTGGTGCGGTCCGTTGGCGCGCATGATCGCCGCCGGCATAGCTTGCGGCTGACAAGAGCGGGGCAGAAATTGCTGTCCGCGCTCGCCGGGCCTGCGCGCAAAGCCAAGAACCGCGTGCTGTCTGCTTTTACGCCGCGCGAACAGAAGCTCTTTCTTGCACTGCTCGACAAATTCACGCGCGCGTTCAACGGCTCTACCCGCGTCCCGCTCGATCCGCACCGGTCGAGCGAGAGGGCTCCGCGCGGCATAGCTCGACCAAACGCGGTCTACGTGCGCAAGATGCGCGAAGGCTCGCGGGTCCGCCGGTCGATCACCCGGGTTGAGCGCAAGCCAACCCCGGGGACCGCCTCGCCGCCGTAACTCGATTTGCGGATCTCGCGCAATATACCATCGGGCCGGCCGGCTGCAGTCGCCCAATCTGGGCCGCGGTTCTACGGTTCGCCTACTTCAACGTGGCCAAATATGCCACCAGATCGTCGCGGTCGCTCTCAGCGATGCCTTGGAACACCCCCATGGCGGTGCCGGGGACCATGGTGGAGGGAAACATCATCCAGCTGCCGATGGCGTCCTCGGTCCATTCCCATTTAGCGCGGTTTTTAAACGCGTTCGTGTATTGGAACCCCGGCATGCTGCCGGCGGTCCGCCCGACGATGCCGAACAGGTTGGGCCCAAACCGATTGTCGCCACCCTTCTCGGTGGTGTGGCAGATCGCGCATTGCCGCACGAAAGCAGCTTTGCCTTTGGCGGGATCGCCGGCCGCCTGCGCGGCGCCGGTGAGGCCGGCGAGGACCAACGTGCCGGCGGCGAGCGCGCCAACAGCGAACGTACTCTGCGCAGCGCCCTTTGCCATCGCATCTGCCTTGAACACGTCCTGCAAGTCTTGCCTACGCATGCGTCCTCCAGCCCGTTTCTTGTTCGTGACATTGCCGGCGTCCTACGCCCGCAACAGGACGCCGTTTGTAACGTTTTCGCTGCGGATTCCAAGTGAGCTCGCTCTCGGATTCCAAGTGCAACGGAGTAACCCAACGCTATAATGGCCCGCGAAAGGTGCTGCCGCTTCTGCCCACCGTTGGGGTAGGTCGCATGTGGCGCCACGAGGCTGCCGCCTGTTCCCGCCGGTAGGGGAGAGGGCTCGGGGCTTGCCGCAAGCTCAAACTGGCAGGGCCTGTGGAGAGATCCCTTCGCCCGGAACTTGCGCGACCAGCGCGCGTATTCCGGGCTGTCGCCGCAGGCGGGCAGAGGCGAGGGCAGCACACCGAGGGAGGCTATCGATGACGATTCAGCAGGCATTAGCCGCAACGGCGATCGGCTTTGCGATGACGGCGGCCGCGGTGCCGACGGCCGCCCTCGCCCAGCAGGCCTCCGCCGTGGCTGCGCCGCCAATCGATGCTGACGACATCGGCGGCATCGTCACCAGCCGGACCGGACCGGAATCCGGCGTTTGGGTGGTTGCGGAAACGACGGACCTCGGAACACGGTTCGCCAAGATGGCGGTGACCGACGATTATGGACGCTATGTGGTGCCCGACCTGCCAAGGGCGACATATCGAGTGTGGGTTCGCGGCTACGGCCTCGTC
>JASHRR010000705.1 GCA_030037185.1 Xanthobacteraceae bacterium
TCAGGCGCTTCACCAGAAGCTTCTGGTCGGCGTTCAGTTCGGTGTAGCGGCTCAGGATCAGCGTACGGCCGTCGGTGGTGGGGAAGTGAACGTCGAGCATCTGGATGGCGGCGAGCTTGTCGAGAACGGCCCTCGGCGTGAGGCCGGGGGCCAGCGGCTTGAGCCTGGCGCTCAGCGTGACGTGCAGGCAGTAGGCGAGGAAAGCGACGAAAGAATGAGTCGCACAGTGCGCTAGCCAATGACTCGAGTGACAGATTCGAGTTTGAGATTACCCACCCGTTTCATCCGGAGCAGGGCCAGCGGCGCCAAGTTGTGAACGCGCGGATTGATCGCGGCGAACACTGGCTTTGGTACACGGACGGTGAGGGCCGGCTGCGGCGGATCAAGCAGAGCTTGACCGATCGCACGGCGCCGGACGCGTTTCAGGAACAAGCCGCTGGTCGCTGCGCCTTGCACATTCAGGATCTGGTGAAGTTGGTCGAACTCGTTGACCGTCTGACGCGGCGGCGATTGCGGTCGAGAAAACTCTAAAGATAATTATGTCGCATTTTTTAAAAGAATTTTGTCGCATCGACTCTCAATGTCTGATTCAATGGCGAATCAGCCAGATTCGGTCATGGTTCTCGGCACGCAGGCGTCAAAATTTTCGTCACGGAGCGGCATAATTGTCAAGAAATCCGTCCCGACGCAACCTTCGCTCCAACCCCAAGCTGGCGGCGCTCAAGGCAACCGGCACGCTCAATCCCAATCCGCAAGCCATCATCGATCCGCTCTTTCGCGGCGGCGGATTCTTCGACCCACACGACCTGCTGCAAGTGCGCTACGAGATGGTGCGCCAGCATCGCGTCGGCAATGTGCCGGTCGCAACGACGGCGCATCTGTTCGGCGTCTCGTTGCCGACCGTCTATCACGCGCACGCCGCATTCGAAGCCGCCGGCGTTGCTGGTTTGCTGCCGAAGCGGCGCGGCCCGCGGCAGGGTCACAAGCTGACACCGGAGGTTCTGGCGCATCTCGAGCGGCGCCGACGCGAGCGGCCCGATTGGCGCACCGGCGATCTATTGGCAGACCTACAGGAGACCTTTGGGCTGAGCATCCATCGCCGCAGCCTCGAGCGGATACTTCAGGGCAAAAAAAAATTGTCGAACCGGTGAAGTCGGCATCATGCTGTCGCGAGGCCATCGACTACGAGCAACTGCGCAGTCAGGTGCAGCATGGCCTTACACACGGCTCCACGTTGTTGCCACACGGTCTTGCGGCATGGCTCTGCACCGCCCCGCCGGTCGCCGGTTCGCGCAACGGCGCGGTCTCGTCGTCTTCGCCGTGCATGCCGACGTCAGTCCCGTCAACCGCAACGCCAAGCCACGGGCCGCTGCCAATCACGTTGGCATCGATCATCCTGCGGCTAACCAAGGAGGCTGCTCATGCGTGATCAGCGTGTTACGTCCCATCATCTCAGTCGCGACGCCTATCTCTACATTCGCCAGTCGACGCCGCGTCAGATCATCGAAAACGCCGAAAGCACGCGGCGGCAATACGCACTGCGCGAACGCGCCATTGCCCTCGGCTGGCCGGCGCAACGAATCCACACGATCGATCAGGATCTTGGGATGTCCGCAGCGTACAGCGTTGTGCGCGACGGCTTCCAAGAGCTGGTTGCTGCCGTCGGGTTGCGCAAGGTCGGCATCGTGCTCGGACTCGAGGTCTCGCGGCTGGCCCGCAATTGCGTCGACTGGCAACAGCTGCTGCAACTCTGTGCCTATACCGATACGTTGATCCTGGATGAGGAAGGCATTTACGATCCGTCCGCCTTCAATGACCGACTGTTGCTTGGGCTCAAGGGCACGATGAGCGAGGCCGAGCTGCATCTGCTGCAGAGTCGATTGCGTGGTGGCATTCTCAACAAGGCACGGCGCGGCGAGCTGGCACTGCGTTTGCCGGTCGGCTTGGTGCGCCTAACCGACGGACGTTGCGCACGTGATCCCGATGCAGGAATCCAAGCCAGCATTGCGGCGGTGTTCCAATCGTTTACTGCAACGGGCACGATTGCTGACACGGTGCGACAGCTGTTGGTCGGAGGAATCCAGTTCCCACAGGTAATTTGGGGTGGGGAGAGAGCGGGAACGATAACCTGGTGCGATTACAATCGCTCGCGCGTGATCAACATTCTCACCAATCCGGCTTATGCCGGCGCTTATGTCTATGGGCGTCGACGTTGCCGGCGGGCGCCGGATGGACACATGGAGCGTTGCAAGCTCAAGCCAGAGGCGTGGAACGTGGTGATCCCTGACCAGTTCGTGGGTTACGTATCCTGGAGCGAGTTCCAGGCCATTCAAACGCAGCTACATAGCAATGCACAAGGCAGACCCAAAGCCTTCGGCCCGCCGCGCGAAGGGACCGCACTGTTGCAGGGTCGTGCGATGTGCGGGCGATGCGGCAGCCAGATGTATGTTCGTTACAACAGTATTCAGGGTCAGAGGCCGCGGGCACGTTACGTATGCGTGGATCAAGACAATGCACGCCGCGCCGCCTGCCAGAGTGTGCCTGCCAAAGATGTCGATGCCGCAGTCGCCCGTCTGGTGCTCGAGCTGATGACTCCGATGGCTATTGAGATGACGCTCGCCATTCAAAGTGAGCTGGATCGTCGCGTCGCCGAAAGAGAACAACAATATCAGCTGCGGATCACGCGCGCGCGTTATGAGAGCGACCTCGCCCGGCGGCGCTTCATGCTGGTTGACCCCGCCAACCGTTTGGTCGCGGCAGGGCTCGAAGCGGATTGGAATGGGCGCCTGGCGGAACTGGCGACGATCGAAGACGAGCTCACGCGATTCCGCGCCGACATGCAGCAGCAGCTCAGTGCCGACATGCGCAAGCGCATCTTCGCACTGACGAGCGACCTTCCGCTACTCTGGGCCAATCCCGCCGTCATCGATCGTGAGCGCAAGGAGATTCTTGCACTCCTTATCGAAGATGTGACGCTGCTGAGCGAACACACCGAGATCACTGCCCATGTCTGCTTGCGTGGCGGTGCTCGCCGCAGCCTCACACTGACCCGCACCACCATGCAGCCGCGCAAGCGCACCCCACCTGATGTCGTCGCACGAATCGACCAGCTGCTGGACATCGGTGATGACGCGTTTGTAGCCCAACAGCTCAATGCCGCGGGCATCCGAAACTGGCGCAACGGTCCCTTCACCAAGAGTCAGATCACTAATGTGCGAAAGGGCCGCGCATTGCGCTCTCATCACGCGCGCCGCACTACCGACGGCTACGCGACAGCCGGAGAACTTGCCACGCGCTACAACGTCACCCGAACAACGATCCGTCACTGGGCAATAACCGGACTGATCGAGCGCTTCTCATGCGGCAAACGACATCGCTGGTACTACCGCGTGCCCGCTGGAGCAGATATCGTCAGAGGATGCGGAGGCCCTTATGCCAAGCCGCCGCAAATCGTAGCGCCGCCCACCTGCAACTCGTACGAGCCAGGAGCAGTCTGATGAGCACGTCAAGATGTGCGCTTCGATGCGGTGCTCAAGCTGGTGGTAGATGCAGATCGTCCTTGAGGTTTTTGAACGTGGCCTCGATCTCGACGAGCTGGATGTAGAACTTCCACAGCTTGGCCGGATCCTCGTCGCACAGATTGGTACGCAGCAGATAGCGCCCCTCGCGGCGGCGCGTCTTTCGCAGCTTATCGCGGTTGAGCGCGAACGTGAAGGTGGCATCCTTTTCGGCCACCTCGACATCGATCAGACGCCATGCCGCTCTGGCTTTGGAGCGCGCGGCGCCGAGCTTCATGAGCAGTTCCTCGCGTGAGAGATTCTCCATCGCCGCGATCTGCTTGAGACGCGCCCATAGCCATTTGAGCTTGCGTCGCCGCATGGCGCGTTCCTTGTTGATGCGTGCGTGGCTCTGCGCCAGCACGTACATCTCCTGGTCCCGCCGGAGAAGCTTGACATCGACCCCCTCGCGAACCGCCTGCCAGGGGAGTTTGAGCAGCGCCTTCTCCAGTTTGGAAAGCCGGCCCTTGGGCGTGCCGACGAGATACGAGACGGGCGGATCGGCCTTTCGCATCTCGGCAAGGACCTCGTCGCTCGGAATGCCGCGATCCATGATAGATGTTGAGCTCAACATCTATCATGTTATGTGCCGCTCTTAGTTATGTGGAGTTGGCGGCGCGCGGGGCTGATTTTTCGGGGACATTTGCCTGAAGCCCTCTACATTAAAGAGCGCGTAGCCAACTGATCAGTTCGGTCCCATCGACCCGCAGCCGGCCGCCGGGTGGTGGGGCAAGGACCTCCGGGAACACCTGTTGAAGCACTTGCCGCTTCAGGTCGATGTCAGCTCGTGCATACCGCATGGTCGTGTTCAGGCTGGCATGCCCAAGCCATTGACTGATGGTAGCGAAGTCGACGCCGGATTTGAGCAAACAGACGGCGGTCGAGTGCCAGATCGAATGGGGGTGAATACGTTTGTCGCGCATCGAGGCTGCCGCATAGCTGCCGGCGGCAACGTATTTCTGCAGGAGATAGCGAACTCCAAAGCGCGTCAGCGGCCAGCCCCGTGCATTGGTGAAAAGCGGCCTGTCTCCAGGATTGTCCGGTGCAGACGGGCGCCGGTCCAAATACTCCTTCAGGACTTGGGCTGTCGCTGGCCAGATCGGACACTGTCGCATCTTGTTGCCCTTGCCCCGCAGCCGGACCTGGCACGGCGGATCGAGCCGCAGATCACCTCGGCGCAAGTTGAGCACTTCCTGTACACGCGCCCCAGTGTTGAACATCAAGGCGAAGAGCGCGTAATCGCGCTGACCATCCGGACGCGACCGGTGTATGCTGCGCAACAAGGCATCGATCTCATGGGTTTCCAGATATTCAATGGGGGCGATCTGTCCGCCGCGCTTGAACTCGATTCCGATAACGGGCTGAAGCGTGCCCAGACAATCGGGTCGCTCGTTAACCAGGTAGCGTGCAAAGACATGGATGGCGGCCAGACGGGCATTGCGTGTGGCGATACTGTTGTGGCGTTCGGCTTCCAGAAAGTTAAGGAACCGCTTGATGCGTTCGGCGTTCAAGTCCGTGATCTGCAACCGTTCAATGCCGCGACGGGTGTCGCGTGCAGTGAACTGAAGGAGAAGAACCAGAGCGTCGCGATAGCTCCGCACCGTGTGTGCGCTGCCGCCTTTTTGCTTCGGCAGATACTCGTGAAAGAACTTCACGAGGGCACGCCCCAACTCAGTCGGCTCAGAAGATTTCATGGGCGTCCTCCCGAAATCAGCGTGCCGCAAGACTGCTCGAAGCGCTCGCTCGCCTCTTCGATGACTTCTGGCATCCAGCGCAAGTACCAGGCGGTCGATACGATCGAGATGTGGCCCATGCATAAGGCGAGTTTCGGCAGATTGACCTGGACATCGGCTCCCTCCGCGTACCATCGGCGTAACGCCTCTACGGCGTGAGCGTGGCGGAGATCATGGACACGTGGACAACGGCCATCGCGACTGCGCACGCCTGCTGCTTCGAACAATGCATGCAGCGCTTGCTGCATGCCGCTTTTGCTGTAGGGGCGCCACTCTTTGCCGCGATTGCACAGCAACGACGCGTTCGCCCGGTTATCCATCCCAGGTTGCCGGTTGCGGATCTCGAGATAACGGCGTAGTTCGCTCAGTGCCGAGAGCGACAACGGAACCCAGCGCGATTTGTGGAACTTCGACTCTCGGATACGCAGTACCCCGGCTGTAATGTCGACATCGTCGAGCCGCAGACGGAGCAGTTCCCCCAGGCGTAATCCGCTCGTATAGAGCAGAACGATCGATATGCGCATGACCGGCGGGCGCAGCAGCGAAGCAGGTGTTGGCGACAAGGCCGATGCCACCGCCAGCATATTGGCAATTTGGGCCGAATTGATCGGCATCGGCAGTGCATGCGGAATGGGCCGCGTCAGTAAGCTTGGATCGGGTAAGAAACAGCCTGGCTCGGAGCGGCGCCGATACCGGCAAAGATTATGGACGATCCGTTCGTACGTATGTCGGGAGTTCGGATGCAGGTGGCAGAACGTATTGCGCCATTGCTCAAAGATCTCCCGATCGAGATCTCCCGCACCCTGTCGGACGAGAAAGGCGCGCATCCGGCCAAGCAGCCACTCTTCTTGGTCGTAGCCGCGGCGGAGGGAGCGGTAATGGGTCAGATAGGCCGAAATCGCAGCATCCAGGCTAGGCATGAGGCTGGTTGTGTCCATCGCGCGGCTCCTATGTCTGAGCTTGGGCGGGGACCGGCAGAGCGACATCGCGCAACGTATCGATGTCCAGGCGCAAATATTGGCAGGTGCTGCCGAGGTGGCGATGCCCAAGTAGGTCGCCGATGGCCTTCAATCCGATGCCGCGCTCAAGCAACCGCATGGCGAATGCGTGTCGAAGGCTGTACGCCGAATAGCCTTCGATCGGCAGACGGCTTTGTCTTGCTCGCGCGCCGAAGATGTCGGCGATGGCATGGCGGGTGAGAGCGCCGGCTGGACAACGCGTACGAAGAAAAAGCTTCGGGCACAGGCTATTGCGACCTCGACACTGCAGATACTGTTGTATGATCGAGATGGTCTGATCGGCCAGTGGCAAGATGAGCGTCGAGCGTGTTTTGGACTGTACGACCGTCATGGTTCGGCCATTCCAGACGATGGAGTCCAGACGGAGCGAGACGATCTCGCTGGGCCGCAGGCCGTAATGGGCCATCAGGTGTAAGATGGTGTAATCACGCCAGCCGGATCGGCTCGAAAGGTCGATCGACCGCAATAGTCCCTGTACGATCGGCCAAGCGAGAGCCCGTGGTGGCAACTCATCGCCATGCACCCGGACGGTGTCGATCATCTCAAGCGGCCGGGCGATCTGTCCGATCATCCGGCAAAATCCAAGGAAAGCGCGCAAATGGGCAACGACGTGCTGCAGCCTGTGGCGACCAACGCTGCGGGCTCTAAAGCCCAGATATCGATCAACATCGGCAGAGTGGAGGGATGAGAGGCTCTGCCCCGACGATATCGTGTAGCTAAGGAACTCGCCGACCGTCCGATCGTGCTGCCGTACTGTATCCTCGGACAAACCACGCACTTCCAACAGTTCCTGCCGGTATAGGCGGCGGACATCGGCGAAGGGACCGTCGACCGGTACAGTGGCCAGCCGTAGGCGTGACGTTAGAAAACGCTGAAATGCGCGCTCAGTGGCCCGGTACAACATGAAACGCCGCGTCGGCGCCCTGTTCTGCTTCGTGCCAAAAGCCGCCTCTAACTGTGCGACCGTGTACACTGCCCCCAACTTCGCGGTGCTGAATCGCTCCAGTGAATCTCTCAGCCGGAACAAATGGCCCCGGGCGCATTGCCGAGAATAACCGGTCGCTTCCAGCCAAGCACTAAAATCCTCTAGATCTTGAGCGAACGGAGATCCCTCGTAGCGTGCATAACCTCTGGGAAAGAACTCGCAAAGCATGACGTCCTCCGACCTTTCATTGCGGAGGTTCCACTCTACATTCTACATGGCAGTTAGTTATGTGGAGCAGATGCGTCCCAGGAGCAGCGCAAACGACCACCAATTGGACCGCAATGCACATAACTGAGAGCGGCACATAACATGATAGATGTTGAGCTCAACATCTATCATGGATCGCGGCATTCCGAGCGTTCGCGCTCAACCGCGATAAGCTGCGCCTACTGCCTGCACGTCACGCTGAGCGCCAGGCTCAAGCCGCTGGCCCCCGGCCTCACGCCGAGGGCCGTTCTCGACAAGCTCGCCGCCATCCAGATGCTCGACGTTCACTTCCCCACCACCGACGGCCGTACGCTGATCCTGAGCCGCTACACCGAACTGAACGCCGACCAGAAGCTTCTGGTGAAGCGCCTGA
>JASHRR010000706.1 GCA_030037185.1 Xanthobacteraceae bacterium
TCGACAGGAAAGAACACGCTCATCACCCGCGGCATGCCCGTGGGGATGCACTTGTAGAGGTCGTTGAGGCCTTGCCCGCCCTGCGCCTGGTCGGCGATGCTCGCTTCCAGTCGCCTCTGGTATTCCGGCGTAAGCGGCGCTTGCTGCTGGAGGCCGGGCGGCTTGGTCTGGTCCCATTGGGCGACAACCCCCTCAGGACGGTGCCACTGTCCGCTCCAATCGGGATATTTGGATTCGTCGAAGGCTGCCGCTCCCGTCACGGTCAGCGCCAGCGCCGCGGCGGTCGCTGCGCCGAAAGAACTGCGGCCGAACGGCATCTCGCTCTCCTGATGGCCGGTGGGTGGTGACGGCGGCGCTCCCATCCTGCGATTGCGGGGTAGCATACATCGCTTGCATGGTATGCGAAAGGCGGCCAGGAGTACTCCGAGGTTGGCTTCAAATTAATGACGGGCGCGATAGCATCAATGCCGCGCTCAGTGCTTGAGGGACTGGTGTATCAGGTGGTGCCTGATCACCTCCTGCATGTCCCTGCCGGCGGTTTTGCAACGCTGTCACCCGCTCGACGTACGGCAGCTTGCGGATCGAAGGGCCTGGCAAAGCCCCCCGTCTTCCGGCTTGGCAAAGCAGAACACCATGAAGTCGCTGTCATCCCGGCGCAGGGAGTAAGTGACTAGCGGACACTACCAGCCCTCCCCTTCGAATGCTGCAAGATAGAACGTCGGGATAGACAATACCTCGAGTCCTGCAAGCGCGATGACGACGATGGACCTTCCTACTGCGGCGAGCCGATTTACGGTCCTCGTTGAGCTATTAGGCCATGCTGCCGGGCGTAAGGTCGGCACGGTGATTTCGCCCTTGCGGCGGGTCATCGCCTCGGGCTCGTCGGCAAGCCATCAAACCAGGCCGGCGCTCACCGTCACACGCACGCAATACTGGACACTATCCCGCGAAGCAGGCGACCAAAAACACAATTACTGCCTGCACAGGCGGTGCGCGACTCAGATCGCTGTGCACGACGAGCCAGACATCTCGGCTCACCGACTTCATCCTCACGTCGAGCGGCACTAACCCGGGGTCTGCATGGCCGAGATAGCGCGGCAGCGCCGCGATGCCGACGCCGGCGCGCGCTGCAGCTCGTTGGCTGTCGATATCGTTCGTCCGCAGGACGATCGCTCGGCCGCTGGCGGCAGCCTTGAGCCAGCGCTGCTGCGGGACGTCGTCCAAACTTTCGTCATAGCCGATGAATTCGAAGCTCTCGGGCTCATGCGCCGCAAGATAGTCGGGCGCGGCGTAGAGCACGAACGGGATCGCGCCGATCTTGCGGACGACGAGCCGTTTCTCGGTCGGCCGGCTGAGACGGACGGCTAGGTCTGCCTCGCGGCGAGACAGAGAGGCGCTCCGCTTCTCCCCAATCAGGCGCACATGGATATCGGGATGCGTTTTGCGAAGCTCCGCAAGTCGCGGCGCGATTAGCGTGCTCGCCAGCAGCGGCGGCGCACTGATCGAGACCACGCGAGCAAGCCCTGGCTGCACCGCGCGGACGGCACGACTGACGGCGAAGGATG
The DNA here is from genome assembly GCA_030037185.1 of Xanthobacteraceae bacterium. Next base: position 1,566 of record JASHRR010000706.1, read on the forward strand.
CCTCCTCCATCCGCGCAGCGAGCGCCGCAATCCGCTCGCCGTCGGCCGTCAGCACGTAGGAGCGTGGGCGGCGGTCGACGAGCTTAAGGCCCAAGGATGCCTCGAGCGCGGCAATCCTGCGGGCGACCGTTGCATGGTCGACCTTGAGCCCGCGCGCGGCGGCTGACAGCGTGTGCTCTCGCGCCAGCGCCGCAAAATGCCGCAAATCCTGCCAATCGAACATTGTGTGAGCAGAGAAGATTTGGGGAATTTCGCACATTGCTGCCGTCGTGCAGACTGCATCGCGTTCTCAACGGAAAGGATCGGACGATGGCCTATGTCGTGCAACTGTGGTCGCCGGGTGGTGTCGACCAGCTGAAAGCGGCGGAGGTGGTCCTTCCCGCGCCCCGGTCCGGTGAGATCCTGGTTCGGCAGACGGCGATCGGGGTCAATTTCATCGACATCTACCTGCGCAGCGGGCTTTACCCGCTCTCCGACCTGCCCGCGGTTCTTGGTGTCGAGGGCGCTGGCGTCGTCACCGCCATCGGAGCTGATGTCGCCGGCGTACAAGTCGGTGACCGCGTCGCCTATGCCGGCGCAGTCGGTGCTTATGCAACGGAGCGCTTGCTTCCGGCCTGGCGCGCCGTCCTGCTACCGCCGGCCGTCACCGACGTCGCCGCCGCATCGGCACTGGCGCGTGGAATGACCGCACACATGCTGATGAGGCGCGTCCATGCGGTCGGGCCGGATACCGTGGCATTGGTGCACGGTGCCGCTGGCGGTCTCGGCAGCCTGCTTGTGCAATGGGCAAAGCGCGCCAACGCCACCGTAATCGGCGCCGTCGGATCCGCGCCCAAAGTCGCGCTCGCCCGCGAGGCCGGCTGCGATCATGTCATCGTCGGCCGCGACATCGATCTCGCCGCCGAGGTCGCCGCCCTGACCGACGGTCGCGGCGTCGACGTCGCCTATGACGGCATCGGTGGCGAGATGCTGCGCAAGACGTTGGCCTGCGTGCGCCCCTTCGGCACCGTCGCCAGCATCGGCCAGGTCGCCGGACCAATTCCACCCCTTGATGTCGAGGAGCTGGGCCCGCGCCGCTCGCTGATCTTCGCCCGCCCCAGTGTAATGGCCTATATGAGCGAGCCCGCGACCTACCGACAGGCCGCCTTCGACGTGACGAAAACAATGGCCGACGGCCTGTTACCGGTGATCGGCCAGACCTACCCACTTGCCGAGGCCGCCCGCGCCCAGGCCGACCTCGAAGCCGGCCGGACGACGGGGAGCGTGCTGCTGCTTCCGTAGGCGCGTATGCTCAAATCAAGATGGTGAGTGACGGCTGATCCACGTCCGCTTGGGGTGCAAGCTTACGACTACGTTGGCAGCACGTCCGGGAGATAGCTGCCTACCTATCGCATCGTCCACTTGTCGCCTTGGGCCAGAACGCGACACCATAGAGCATCAATGGTGCACGTTCGTTCGTCATAATTGACTATATCTGTGACGGATATATCATGGCTGCATGAGCAAGTCGAAACCGCCATCGCTGCTGACACCCGCCGTGTTCCACATTCTGCTCGCCTTGTTCAGCAAGGAGCGCTACGGCTACGACATCATGCTGCAGGTCAAGGCGCGCTCACAGGGCGCGGTCAAAATGGGGCGAGGAACTTTGTACGGCTCGCTCGGCCCCATGAGCGAAGCTGGCCTCGTGACGAAGGGCAACACCCAAGACCCGCAGCGCATTTTCTGCAGGCTCGCGGCGCTTGGCCAAGCCACGTTGCGCGCGGAAACGGAGCGGCTGTCGCGCGTGGCCCTCGTTGCGCGCGGCCAGCTCGGGCGTGGGCCATGACGAGCGCCCCGCGGCAGAAGGAGTCCCGGTCATTACGCCTCTACGCACGGCTGCTCGAACTCTACCCGCCGTTGTTTCTGCAACGGCATCGCGCGGAGATGCTGCAAAACTTCGCCGACCTCGAAGACGCGGCAGCGTCGAAGACGGCACTCTGGCTACTGATAGGAAAGGACCTCGCAGTGACCCTTATGTCGGACTTTTTCGGGTCACGGCTTGGCCATTACATGATTGCTGTGTTTGTCACCTGGATATTGATCTTCACCATCGGGTATTTCTTCTACGGCCCGACGCCCGGCCATCCGGCTTTGCATGCTTTCGCAGGCTTTCTCCCCGGGATGCTGGCTATGTACTTCGCGACACGTCTCTGTGGGACGCCGCAAAAACGCATTTCGCACTTCTTCAGGTCACGGTTTGACACATACGTCATCAGCGTCTTTGTCGCTTGGACATTGCTATTCGTTGTCGGGTACTACTTCTACGGCCCGACGCGTGGTGATCCGGCGTTGCAAGTTTTCGGAGGTTTTCTGCTCGGGATGCTGGCCATGTACATCGCGACACACGTCTATGGAATGCCGTAAAACAGATCGCATCTCGACTGGATGAGTTAGGTCGGTTGAGGGTCACTGGACTAAACCGCCCGCGCAGTAGGTTGGTGCGGCAGCCCTTGAGAAACTCGCGAGTAAACCGCACGTAGTTGACAAGCCGTCGCCAGGACGCGCCCCCGATCTGCGTCGCCATCCTCACCGCTCAACCGATCCTCGCTGCCAACCTCAGCTGTGGCCCGCCCACGACCAAATCCCATAGCAAGCGCGCGGCACTGCCCAATACGTGCCCCTCCCCCGCGGTTTCGTCCGTTGGAGATTTTCGGACGCCGGGCGCGGTGCGTGTGGCAATGTTCGTGACGGCCGGCGTCGAAAATCTCCACAACAAGCGACATTTGATCGTGCTCGCGGCTTCGTCCACTGGTTCACTCGCCTCTGTAGAAGTAAATGGCACGTAGTGGGACGACGTGCGAAGTTTCTGCAGGACGAAAAGATTGCGGTTCTGGCGTCAAATCCACTGATACGTCCGGGACAAAAACGGCCTGCTCGCGTCTACTGAGTGCTTCGCTATGCTGGGTCAGGTCGAGACCGTCAATCTTACAACGAACGGAATTTTGACGGTCTTCCCCATCCCCAGTATGGTCCGCTCGGCTCGCTGACCCCGTGAGCGGCCCAGCCCTCATTCCCGAAGCGGATGGATCGAGAGATGATCGCATTCCAGCACGTCGGCAAGCAGTACGGCGAGTTCACGGCCGTGGACGATCTTGATTTCTCCGTCGAAAGAGGCGAGGTGTTCGGGTTTCTCGGGCCCAATGGCGCCGGCAAGACCACGACGATCCGCATGCTGATGGGCATTCTGGTCCCGACCAGCGGCCACATCAAGGTTGACGGGCTCGACTGCCACAAGGATCGCGTCGCGGTGAAGCGGCACGTCGGTTATCTCCCGGACAACCCGCTATTCTACGATTTTCTGCGGGGCCGCGAGATCCTCGAGTTCGTCGGCGAGATGCACGGCCTATCGCGTGATGAAGCGCGACGCCGCGCGGGCGTGCTGTTCGGCGATTTCGGCCTCGACGACGCGGCGGAGGAATTCGCCGTCAATTATTCGACGGGAATGAAGAAAAAGCTGGGCCTCGCCTGCGCGCTCATCCACGATCCCGCGGTCCTCGTCCTCGACGAGCCCACCAACGGCCTCGATCCACGGGCCTCTCACGAGGTCCAGGAGCGCCTGCTCCAGGCGGCGGCCACTCGGGGCAAGACGATCTTTCTGTCGACCCACCTCCTCGACATGGCCGAACGCGTGTGCAGCCGCGTCGGCATCATTGACAAGGGCCATCTGGTCGCTGTCGGACCGCTACGGGAACTCAAGGAAAAGATTGTTCCCGGCGGTACGCTTCAGGAGGTGTTCCTCAAGGTGACACAGACCGATGACGACAGGAGAGCTGCGTGACCGCTTCGGCCTCCGTCGGTGCGTTGAGGGCGGCCGTCATCCTCACCCAACTACAACTGCGCCGTCAGATCAACTGGGTGTACGGATCGGCATATCGTTTCCGCAAGAAATCAACCGCCGGCAGGACAGCGACGGCACGCAAGTCGCGGACGGGCGGCCTGGTGACTGCATTCGTCGCCCTCGCCATGATCGGCAGTTCCATCAACTTCGCGCATCTTATCGTCGCCAACCTCGAAAAAGTGCTTGGCACGGTTCAGACCTATCAGGAGGTAGGCTGGCTCGGCGTGCAGACGAGCCCGGTGACGGCTGAAGAGGCTGAACGGCTTGGCCTCAAGGCGGCGCGCGGTGCACTGGTCACCGGGCTTGCCGACGACGGGCCGGCAAAACGTGCGGGATTGCAAGCCGGCGACGTCGTCATCAGATTCAGTGGCCGCGACGTTGCGGAGCCGCGTGATCTGGCGGCACTCATCACTGCAACGCCGGTTGGAAAGGTGGTTCAGGTCGCGACCATCCACGCCGGTAGGGAAGAGCGCAGGACGGTGACAGTAGGGCAAAGGCCACAGCTCCACGTTCAGCAGATTGCGCCGCCGTCCGGCGCCGTGCTGGCGTCCGGCGTCATCAAGGGCGCGATGCTGGCGGCCGCGCTCCTCGTGCTGGTAGTGCTGTTTGTGCCGCTTGCGAGTCGCGACATCGCCCAGCCCGAGTGGGATCTTGAATGGCTGTCGACTTTGCCGCTGCCGCTGCCGACGCTGCTGTCATGCCGGTTGATCGAGCGGACCCTGACCAACACTGCCGGACTTCTCATACTCGTCCCCTTCCTGTCGTTTCTTGCAGTGGAGTGCGGCTACCTCTGGTCGGTGCCGCTCATCGCGTTGGGGCTGACGCTGCCGCTGTTGGCCATTGTGGCGGTCGGGCAGACGCTGGCCGATACCGGCCTGCGCGTGTCGCTGTCGCCGCCCAAGCTCAGAAATCTTCAGGCCGTTATCTCGGTTGTCGGCGCGCTGCCGCTGTTGCCGGTGATGGCTATGTTATCCCCCGACGATCACTTTGTGTTTGCTTGGGCGAGGGCGCTGCCCGACTGGGTGGGATGGCTGCCCACTAGCCTTGCGGTACGCGCACTGGCGAGCGCAGACGGACAATCAATGGCGTTGTGGTCGCCCGCCATGATCGGTGAGGCGGTAGCGATTGTGGCCGTCGGCTATGCAGTGCTGCATCGCCAGCTGCGCAACGGGGTGGCCGCCGCCGGCGCCAGGGAGGCCGGGAGGGGGCCGCGCGCGGCGAGCCGGGCTGCTGGTAAGGCCACAACAAAATCGCCATTTTCGCCGGTGCAGCGCCGCGAGCTGCGCCTGTTGTCGCGCGATCGGACCTTCTTCGTGCAGACGCTGCTGCTGCCGGTCCTGATTGTCGGAATGCAGAACTTCGTCTTCGCAAAGGCCAATATCTTCGTCGGTGCTGCGGAGCATCCCGAAACGCTGGCGGCCGCTTCGTTCGGCTTGGCCGCCTACACACTGATGACGTCGGCCTTCCAGACGCTCAATGCGGAGGGCCAGGCGCTGTGGATCCTCTACACCGTGCCGCAGTCGTTGGAGGCCGTTTTGCGGGAGAAAGCGAAGCTGTGGGCATCGGTGGCGACGATCTTTGCGCTGCTGATTTTTGTCGT
>JASHRR010000707.1 GCA_030037185.1 Xanthobacteraceae bacterium
GACCGACCGCAACAGCAGCCGGCGCCCGACAAAGCGGGTGACCTTCTCGCTGGAAGACCTCGCAGTACTCAAGGCCGCAATCGAGCGCGGCCCCCAGTGACCAACGGAAGGTGATGGTAGTTCACGATCTTTCTGCTCGCGGGCTTCTGACAGCACATTGGCCGGGCAGGGTGAGCCCGGCCTTTCGTCCTCACCGCCGCTCGATGGTGCTGCTTGCGTTAATCCCAGACGTAGCCCAGCGGTCATTCCCTGGGATGCAGATGTTCAAGAAAGCATTATGCCGCAAGCATATCCTGCAAAAACCGGTCCTGTGAGGGCCTCAGGGTGAAATTCCCTGGGGCTACTCGGCGCAACGCCAGACTCCGTTCACTTCACACCATCATTCTGAGGGACGATCCCCTACCATCAGATTACCAAGATGGCCGGACCCGGCCCGTTACCCGATCTCGAGCATTTACGATCACCCCCGGCATTCGTAGAGTGATGCGAGGTTGTCCTTGGGACTTGATCCGAGGGCCGTTCCCTCCTCCAGGAGGCGCTTTGTCGGACGGAACAGGGCTTGCAGTGTGGGACTTTGCATAAATTTGGCGGCGGCCTTATCGGTGGCGTCGGCGGTGGCCGGTGTCGCCGGCTATTGCGGAGCGCACGATGCGCTCCCGGCTCCCCGTGTTCGCGTTGCACGGCCGCACACGTTTCCGCAGGCGCCATTTCGCGGCAGCGCGAAGGGTGTGGAGACGATCGAGACAGGCGCCGCTGCAGACGACGCCCTAGTCGTCGCCCAGGCCTTGGCACCGCCGTCGCCCACTGTTCCGCCGCCCGATTTTCATGTCCCGCGCGGACCTGGTCGCCTCGGTGTGTTGGAGCCGCCAAAGCGGTTCCTACATTGGACAGACCACGTGGAGATCGTACTCCCGCCCGCCGACGTGGTTCGGCGCTGCCAGACGGCCGGCGCCAAGGCTGCTCCGGGCACACGTATTCACGGTTGTTCTTATACCGTGGCTGGGCGGTGTCTGATCATTCGCGTGGATGATCCAGGTGTTGCGCGACACGAACTGGCGCACTGCAACGGCTGGAAGCATCCGGAAGTCAGCAACACACTGCGCCGCTGACCCGGACGCCGCCGGGGCCGGTGATTTCTGATTTGGTTTCGAGCCTCTCGCCGTACTTCTTCGGCGTCATCTTGCTGAGAGCTATCGGCGTGCGACCTCAGGCGAGGCGGGTTTCTGTACATCGAACCTTTTTGGCGTAACTACTCACCCCTGCGGCGCTGTGACTGAGTGAGCGGAGAGCGGCAACATGTGGGGGAGGCGGACATTGGCGTAGACATGGCTCGGCGGGCTGCCGAGCCACACCTCGACGGCACACCGTTTCGGCGATGCAGGTGAAGTCGCGGCCCCGGATCACCTTCTCGACAAGCCGGAGCCTTGCTTCGGCAACACGTGCCTGTTCGTCCAACGCGACCATCGATAACATCATGCCGACGGGCATCCGGCACAGCGGCCACCGGCAGTCGAACCTCACGAGCAATTCTATTTCTGCCAAAACCTGCCGCTGGCACGCTCTTCAATCCAGCTGTAGAAAGCGCGCATTCCCTCGCCCGTGCGAGCGGAAACGGTCAGGATGTCGATCCGAGGATTCACGCGTCGTGCGTGGTCGATGCAGCCATCCAGATCGAAATCTAGATGCGGCAGCAAGTCTGCCTTGTTGAGGAGCATCAGGTCGGCTTGCGCGAACATGTCGGGATACTTGAGCGGTTTGTCCTCGCCCTCCGTCACCGACAGCACGACCACTTTGTGCGCCTCGCCGAGATCGAAGGCCGCCGGGCAGATGAGGTTGCCGACGTTCTCGATGAAGAGGAGGCCGCGCTGCAGCGGAAGCTGATTGAGCGCATGTCCGACCATATGCGCATCCAGGTGGCAACCCTTGCCGGTGTTGATCTGGATAGCCGGCGCACCCGTCGCACGAATCCTGTCCGCATCATTGGAGGTCTGCTGGTCGCCTTCGATGACCGCGATGGCGAAGCGCGGCCGAAGATCGTAGATCGCTCGCACCAGAAGCGATGTCTTACCGGAGCCAGGACTGGAGACGAAGTTTAGTGCGAACTGGCCTGCAGCCGATAGCCGGGCCCTGTTGGCCTGCGCGTAAGCGTCGTTCTTAGACAAAATGTCACGTTCGACGCGAATGATGCGTTCCTGACTCATCCCCGGCAGATCAACGCCACCCTCAGCGGCAAAACGGATAGAGCCATCATTGGCGTGCAAATGATCGCAATGGGCATCATCGTGATGATGATCGAAGGGCCGGTGTCCCTCGGTCGTCGCGCCGCAGCCGCAGATCGTGCACATCATTCAACCTCCAGCTCTGCCAGACGCAGTTCGTCGCCGGTCGTCATCTGCACATGGGATTGTCCGCACGACGGGCAGAGATCGTAGCGCTGCGCGATAGCGACGGATCGGTGGCATCGTGGGCACCAGCCGGCGCCAGGCACCGTTTCAACGTCCAGGCTCGCGCCCTGTGCCACCGTGCCGCGGGCGACGGCATCGAAGCAGAACAGCAGAGCAGCCGGTTCGACGTGGCCGAGCGCACCGAGCTTCAAACGTACCCGCCTCACATGCGCGAACCCTTCCCTACGGGCTTCGTCCTCAATCAGGTCCATCAGGCTTTGAGCGATCGACATCTCGTGCATCGAAAGCCATCGTTTCAGCTTACGCCAAGCCGCGTTTTCAGGGTCTGAATGACGATTGCCGGATCGGCGGGCTTGAGGAATACGCCGGAGACGCCAAGCTCGTGCAGGCCAACCGATCCCACCAGCGCATCCGCGGCATGACTGACGATGTAAATGGGAATCCGGTGTCCTACCTCTCTGAGCCGGTCGGCGATGGCGCCGCCGGCATCAACGGTCTCCATCATCAGATCGGCGAGGATCGCGTCCGGCCGGATGCGAACGGCGGTCCGCTCTCCCTCCCGGCCGTTCGCTGCTTCACCGACGCTGAATCCGGCCGCCTCCAGCGCATTGCGCAGCACCGCCCGCGCATGCGAGTCGGAGTCGACCAGAAGAATGGTCTTTCGCTTGCTACCTAGACCGATATTCATTGCGACACTCCCGAGAGATGACCGATCTGGCGGCGCAGCAGCGGCACGGCAACTGCGAGATTGTCCCGAGCCCGGTCGGACAACCCTTCCAGAAAATCGAATTCATAGCCGCGAATGCTGACGAGGTAAGCATCTGGAGACTTCCCAAATTGCTGGCCGGCGATCGCCAGCAAGGCTTCGGGAGTGAGCAGATGGCTGGTAAAAGTGAAGTCGAGCGCCGGTGACAGACGGTTGACCGCACAGGGCGCATCGCCCTCGCGCGCCGCATCGACAAACCAGACGATGTCATGGGCAGTGACCTGAACCGCGTCCTCGATGACGAGCTGGTAATTGTCCGACGTGGTTACGTTGGGCCAGCCAATCTTCTCAATTTCGGCCACCGCCGCCGGGCCGAGGCCGTCATCCTGACGTCCGGGGTTCCCGTAGCCGATGACCAGGATGCGCGGGGGACGGATCGCCAGAGGCTTGGCCACCGCGACCGGAATATCGGCGACTAAGGACCCGGTCATTCTTTGATTCTCATTGCGATCGGCATTCCGTCAGGATCCTCGAGCGTCGCGATGAGTGGCATTTGTCCCAGGGCATGAGTGGCACAGGACAGACAGGGGTCGAAAGCGCGGATGGCGACCTCGATATGATTCAGCAGCCCCTCCGTGATTTCACGGCCGGAAAGATGGCTGATCGCCACCTCTTTGACCGCGCGGTTCATCGCCTCGTTGTTGTTGGTTGTAGACACGATCAGATTGGCACTCGTCACCTGGTCATTCTCATCGACCGTGTAATGGTGGATCAGCGTGCCACGCGGCGCCTCGATGCAGGCAATGCCCTCGCCGCGCCGCGTGCCTGTCGCCATCAGGTCCGTCCCCTGCAGGTCCTCGTCGAACAGAAGCTCCTTGATCTTCTCGGCGCAGTGAATGAGGCAGATCAAACGCGCCCAGTGATAGGCGAGTGTCGCCTGGACGGGACTCCCGTCGTTTTCGGCAACAAACTCGCGGCGAGCAGCCTCGGCGAGCGGCGTGTCGATCGAGGCGCAGCAGTTGATCTGAGCCAGCGGACCGACGCGGTACCAGCCATCCTCGCGCCCGAGCGAGCGAATATGCGGGAACTTCAGATAGCTCCAAGGCCGCACCTCTTCGATGAGATAGTCGCGGTAATTCGCCGGGCTCACTTGGTCGAAGATGATCTCCCCGCCGGGACCTATCGCGCGCAGCCTTCCCTCATAGAGGTCCATTCCTCCATCGGGTCCGACAAGGCTGATAAAGTTCGATTTGAAGCTGGCAAAGTCGCGGTGGACCGTCGGATTTGCTTCAACGTAGGACTTGTGGTGCTGTAAGGCGGCGCAGCACCAAGCGGTGATCTGGTCGACCTCCTTGCGCAAGGCATCGCGGTCTTCAATCGACAGGCTGTGGTTGATCCCGCCCGGGATTGCGCTTGTCGGATGAATCTTGCGGCCGCCGGTCGCCTTGATGACCTCCTGCCCGTATTTGCGGATGAAGATCGCCCATTTGCCGATCTCAGGGAAACGATTGAGCACGGCGATAATGTTGCGCTGTTCAGGCGGCGCGTCGAAGCCGAACAGAAGGTCGGGAGACGCCAGATGGAAGATGTGCAGCGCATTCGATTGCAGCACCTGACCGTAGTGCATGAGACGGCGCATCTTTTCGGCCGTCGGGGTCAGCCTGTCCACGCCGGCCACCATGTCCATGGCCTTGGCCGCAGCAAGGTGATGGCTGACCGGACAGATCCCGCACAGGCGCTGGATGATGAGCGGGACTTCCCAATACATCCGGCCACGAATGAAGCGCTCGAAACCGCGGAATTCGACAATATGGAAGCGGGCCTCCGCAACCTCTCCGGCTTCGTTCAGCCGGATGGTGACCTTGCCATGGCCTTCGACGCGAGTAACCGGATCGATGACGATTTTGCGCGGGGCTTGTTTGGGGGGCGCTTGGCTCGGCTGAACACTGCTCATGACGTGTCTCCAGGGGTGAGAAGCGGCCAACCTCACTCGTATTTCAACAACGGATAGGGGAGCTTCGGCACGTCGCCGGTGAGCAGAGCCGTTAGTGCTGCCCAGATTGTCTCAGCGGAGGGCGGGCAGCCCGGCAGCAAATAATCGATCTTGACGATCTCGTGCGACGGATAAACCCGATCAAGCAGGAGCGGCAGGTCCTCGTCGTTCGGGATCAATCCGCCATTCTCGACCGTCGCGCCCTTGAGGTAGGCCTCTTCAAGACATTCACGCAAACCCACGAGGTTGCGCATGGCGGGGATGCCACCCGTAATGGCGCAAGCGCCGACCGAGACCAGGATGCGGCAATGCGCGCGGAAATCCCTGAGCACTGACACATTGTGCTCATTGGCGCAGCCGCCCTCGACGAGGCCGATATCGACCATTCCGTCGAATTTTTTCTTGTCGTCGAGCGGCGACTTGTCGAGGTCAACGAGATCAGCGAGCTCAACAATCCGCTCGTCAATGTCGAGGAGCGACATGTGGCATCCAAAACAGCCGGCGAGCGAACACGTCGCAAGTTTGGGCTTCACCATGGCGTTGTTTCATTGCGTTGAATGACAGGGTGGAATTGCTTGCCTTGCTCGATCATTTCTTCGAACTCGCGTGCCTTGCCTCAATTTCGCTGCCGATCGGCGCCTCATCATATGTCCGGTGGCCGTAGGGTGTGCGGTAGCCCGTACGTTTCACCACAATGCAGCCAACCGGGCAAACATGCACGGCCTTGTCGACAGCTGCGATGGTGGTCTCATCCAAGTGGTTGCCATCGACGTTAAGGCGGACGTGGATGCCGCGTCCCTCGAAGCCGAAGACAGACTTTCCATCGACCATGCGGGAGGCGCGGATGCAGCGCGAGCACAGCACGCACCGGTTGCGGTCGATGAAGATGTCGGGATGGGTGGCGTCGAGTTCGCGTTGCGGCCACAGGTAAGGAAGCGTCGGCCCGGTCATGCCGAACAGATAGCCGAGCGCTTGAAGCTCGCAATTTCCGCTTTTCTCGCAGGATGGACAGAAGTGATTTCCCTCGACGAACAGCATCTCGATCAGGGTCCGGCGATCTTCGTTGAGCTGAGGCGTGTCGTTCTCGACCACCATGCCTAGCGCTGCAGGCATGGTGCAGCTGTTGGCCGGGCGGCCATTGATGTTGCAGGTGCAGATCCGGCAATGCCCGGCGGGTTCGAGATCGGGGTGATGGCAAAGCCGCGGAATATAGACGCCGGCGGCATCACAGGCCTGGATGATGGTTTGGCCCGGCGTGGCTTCGACCTCGACCCCATCGACCGTAAAGGTGAACTTGCCCTCGCTCATTCCGTTTCCCCTTTGCTCGCGGGTTGACGTCCCTGCACTTCGATAGCCGCGGCCAGCGCTTCCCGAAGCGTGACGGCCGGAAGGAACGACTCAGATTGCAGCCGCGCCTCATAAGCTTCTGGAAAATTGCGCATTGTCGTCAGAATCGGATTCGCAGCCGTCTGGCCGAGTCCGCACCGGCTCATCCGGGACACGGTGGCGGCCAAGGCTTTGATCGCGGCGATATCCGCAAGCGTGGCGCGGTTGCCGAGAACCTTCTCCATGCTCTTCCTGAGAAGGGTAGTACCGACTCGACACGGCGTGCACCAGCCACACGATTCTTCAACGAAGAACTCGGCAAATTGCGCGGCGACGTCGAGAACGTCGCGCCCGGCGCCGAAGACCATCACCGATCCGCCGGTTGAAAGATCTTCAAAGGCAATGCGCCGTCCGAAATCCTTCGGCGCGACGCATTGCCCGGACGGTCCGCCCATCTGCACGAAGGCAGCATCCGGCGCGCCGACGAGATCGAGGAATTCGTTGACGGTGATGCCGAAGGGGACTTCGTAGACTCCGGTCCGCTGGCAGTCGCCGGAGACGCTGAGGAGCTTGGTGCCCGTCGACTCACGCGTGCCGAAGCTGGCGAACCATTGCGGTCCCTTCTCCATGATCCGCGTGACGCACGCAAAGCTCTCGACGTTGTCCACGGCCGTCGGCTGCTGCAGGTAGCCGCGGTCGGTCGGGAATGGAGGACGGTCGCGGGGCGCGCCGCGCTTGCCTTCGAGCGAGTCGATGAGCGCTGACTCCTCGCCGCAGATATAGGCCCCGGCGCCGAGCTGAATGCGGATATCGAAGTCGAAGCCATCGCGTCCACAGATTTGTGCGCCGAGCAGGCCGAGACGGCGGCGATCCTGCAGCGCGCTCTGGAGTCGCTCCCAAAGGTAGGCGTATTCGCCGCGCAGGTAGACGAGCCCGTGCGTGGCCCCGAGCGCGTAGCCGGCGATCGTCATGCCGTCGAAGATGACATCGGGAATTTCCGTGAGGAGGACGCGGTCCTTGAATGTGCCGGGCTCACCTTCGTCGGCGTTGCAGACGACATGGTGCGCTTCGCTCACCGACTGTCGGCAGAGCTTCCATTTGAGGCCGGTTGGGAATCCGGCGCCGCCACGGCCGCGCAGTTTCGCCTGCGTGATCACCTGGATAACCTCTTCGGGAGAATGCGATAGCGCTGCTCTCAGACCGTGGGCCGGCTCCACTCCGGCCTGAAAAATGATGGGTCCTGATTTTTCCAAACTCGCGCAGATGCTGGCTTTCGACAATCCGGCGCTTTGCACATCCGAACCGGGAAAAAGCGGAATACGGTTGTCGGCATGATGCTTTCGGAGAGTCGCGACGACGGCGGCGGCATCGTCGGGCGTCAGCGCGGTGAGCACCGTTCCATTGATGAGAGCCGCCGGCTCCTGGTCGGCCATACCGATATCGCTGGTCCATTCGAGCGTGAATTCGCCGTCCGGCGATGTGCCGCCGATCGCGGCTCCACTGGCCGCTGCGAAAGCCTCGGCGACAGCCGCCGCACCTTTCATCATTGACACCGGGGTCTTGGACAACCGAATATGGTAACGGCCCTTGGGCTCACGGTTGAGGAAAGCGTAGAAGGACACCATGTCCTCGACCTCCACGCCATGTAGTCCAAGGCGAGCAGCGATGGCGCGGATTGCTTCATCCGACAAATAGCCAAGCTGGTGCTGAACCATCTGGACGATGTCCATCAGCCGTGTGCGATCAGCATGAACGGCGTCGACGATCGGACCGACGATGGTCGATAGGTCGCGGGCAATCGTCCCGGTGTTCTGTGGTTTCGGCACTGTCATCGCATCACCTCTGACCTGGTCGGCCCGAAGGTCCCGCCCCCTTTCGCTGTGGCGCCAGCACGCCGCTGCCTAGTGGCGCGGCGGTATGCGACGTTCGTCGCGCCGGCGAATGTAAAGGCCGAGGCCTTCGTCCGCACCGTAATTTTTCGCAATACATGGCCAGGGTGGATGGGCTGGACCGGAAAGGAGGCCTCGGTGAAACGCCATGGCAGCCCGCATTCCGCTGTATTCAAAATGCCATGACTTCAAAATGTGGTGACCATTCGGCCATCGATTTTGTCCTTGCCGAGGTGATCGAAGATCTTATCAAACTAGCCGGTCAAGCGATACGACCTTTGATCCAAGTCAAAGTCCTACCACCTATTCGGGCATGGCTCGTTGATGATTTGATCCGGGTCAAGGCCCCCGTAAGTTCAATCGCCGACGTTGTGGTGCTCGGAGCGGCCATCGCTTCAGAACGGTGCCGGAGCTTTTACGTGCAACCGGCCAGATGCGCCAGCGGCGTATCCAAGCTGCGTACGCGCTACGACAATTTCAGTGGCGGCAAGTGGGCCGCTGCAGTGAAAGGACGGCGCGAAACGCCGGCGGCGGCCGAGACGATCTCGTCAGGTGCTCGCGGTGCGGCCCCGGATGATCTTCACGGAACAGCCGCTAGCGTTGACCGGAGGACTGCGCGCAGGGAAATGGCCCCCTGATCGTTCAGCTGTCCGCAGGCCGCTGCGAGAGGAGCCACCCATGTGCTTGCGTCAGCGACTTCCGCGCGGGCGGTATGCTGCCTCATCGAGGATCTTTCGTCCTATGCAGGCCCGGCGCAGTTCGTCTACCGGGCTTCCTGCCGGACGATGAGAACCCCGTCGGCGGCTTCGAGCGAAAAGCTGTCGTCACCGCCGGTGACGTCGGCCGTCGACGCCGCCGAACGCGACGGCCGTCCGCCACCGGGGACCATCGGATCGCGGACCAAGAGCCGGGACCGCATGGGGCGAGATGCGCAGTTGCACGCACAAGCCACACCGGCCGCAGCGACGGCGCTCGTTCATGTGGATGCGGCGCTGGTTACGTTCGATCAAGCTCGAAGCGCGCGCCGACCGGTATCCGATTCCAAATCGCCTTTCGACCGGTGTCGGTGATCATGACAAGCTCAATCTCGATCGTCTGCTTGCCGATTCTCGCAATGTCGGGCACCTCCGTTGCAAAACCGTCCCGCACGAGGCCAGCAATCAGCTCATGCGTGAAGCCATGGGCAAGCATCAAGGTCTTGGCGATGCCGCGCGGAACGTCGGCAAGCCGTTGCAAGGCACGGCTTTCGTCGAGTGTCATAGGGGCCTCCCTTTGAGGGAGATATTGCGCGCACATGGACGACACTTTTGCAATTCCTGCGGCATCTAAAATCTATTTGCGGCAACAAGAATTCTTGGCGGTACGCGCCGCTGAAACAACTTCGCGCAAGTGCCGGCGGCAGTTAGCAGGCAGCCGTTCCCGGGCGACAGGCTTTCGCGCTCGCCGGGCATGACGCAATGCCCACCTCTGTGCCAGCGACACTGGCGGAGAGTAGCAAAGTAACGTTTCATGCGCTGAGGGTCAGGTTAGGCCCGGCGCAAAACGACTCTGGTATGAAGGCGCGCCAGTGGGCGTAAGGTGTGAGCTTGCTGAAGCAGAACCTGCGGAACTTCCCTTTCTGGTGCGGCTCGAGGAGCTGGCCGAGCGCCGGATGAGCGTGGAGGACCACAGGCTGGGGGCCGATAGATGGATGGAGGATGCGCTTGCGCAGCGCCGGAGCGCGTGGATGCCTCGCCCGATCGCAAATGGTTCGCGTGGCTGATGGTCGCGGCTGCGATCGAGGGCGGAGCGCCTCAATCTGGAATTTCCGGTGGTCAGGGGTAAGGCGCTGACCCGGGCAGCGAGATGCGTTTCTAGCGCTGCAAAATAGATGTGTCCGACGACGGCTTCCAGCACGAACAAAACGACTTGCCGCCGACCACTCTTTTCCGCTAGAAGTTCCCGCCGCCGGGATGAACGCGAATTCATCCGTTTCCGCCACTCCGGTGGCCCGTAGCGAGGGTTCGGCATGTCGATGCGCCGCGAAATTCGCGCGATCGGCGGGGGGGTTGCGGTCCGCCCCGGAGCCTCCCTTATTCTCCTGCCGCTGCTCCTTATTTGCCCCTGAGGGCCGGCTGGGCGGCTTGGCGCCCGGGCACTCAGGGGCCTGCCAAAACGGAACCTCAGGAGAGCGCCTTGCGGGCGCAATCTTTGCCGCCATCTCTGTGTAAAAGGAACTGTTCCGATGACCCCGCAGCCACAGTCCGACAAGGACCGCGTCGTTATTTTCGACACCACCTTGCGCGACGGCGAGCAGTCGCCCGGCGCCACCATGACCCACGAGGAAAAGCTCGAGGTCGCCGAAGTCCTCGACCATATGGGCGTGGACATCATCGAGGCGGGCTTCCCGATCGCTTCCGAGGGCGATTTCCTCGCCGTCAACGAGATC
>JASHRR010000708.1 GCA_030037185.1 Xanthobacteraceae bacterium
GGGACAGCGGCACCCAGGCGGTGACCGGAATGTTGCGAACCACCTGTACGGTCGGATCCAGCACGCGCTCCATGATGCGCGAGAGGCCGATGAGGAGCCCGGTCAGGATTCCGAGCGCAACCCCCCAGCCGAATCCCGCTAACACCCTCCAGATGCTGGCGGCCGCATGAGCAAGCCAAGTCCCCGAATAGCGGGCGGCCGCATCGGTGGCACCGGTGACGAGGTCAAACCAGACCAGCGCCACATCGGTCGGCGCCGGTAGCACACTGCGCCGGACAAGGCCGATTTGAGCGCAAGCCTGCCATGTTGCGAGCAGCGCAAGTGGAAAAACCGCGTATTGTGGCGGCACCAAGAGCGACCGGCCAACGGCCGCCGGAGTGCGGGCATCCGGCCCGCTCTTCGCCCGTCCTGCCCTCTGCCGCTCACGCGGGAGGGTGGGAGTGGGGCGGCCCGGCGCCTGCTCTTCTGAATCCGCTGTCGCACTATCCGTCATCGCACGCGCGCTACCATGTCGATCGCTGAGCCGGAGACTGTCGCCTTCGCCAGAAACGCGAAGTCGATGTAATTGTCGATGCGATCGCAGGAGTCCGCCTTCATCCAGCCGAGATCGCGCAACTGCTTTGCCATTGTCTTTAGGTCTGGATCGATAAAGCCGTGAACAGTAATCCATCGTGGCCGCGTTCGCAAGGCGTCCACCGCTCAAGTTCAGGCTTTCGCGTAGCTGCCATAAAAACTAGTTGCGGCTGGTCACATCATCTCTTTCATCTATGGTCGATAATAGAATTGAAAAGCAATTATTCGAATTATCTGCGAATGACTAAACTGATTTCAGTGATTTTCTTGAAAGTAACTTTCGCTCCAGCGATCGTTTCCCAATCGTGAAATACTGTGCTAGCTCCACAGCGGACGTCGCTGAAGACATCGTTACACCGGGGTTGGAGGGAGGGCGAACCGCGCGCGATCTCATCGCAGCGGCGCGTTCGGATTAGCTCTTGGCTGGTGGGCCGGCATTGTGTGGGCAGCCAGACCATTGCGCGACCCGACGAGCTGCGCTTCCTTGCCGAGTTGTACGTCACCGCATCAAAACGCTTGAGGACTCAAAGGTCGTGTTCGGCCCGCCCGGAAGTTCGCCGACGCCGGCGATACCAAGCGAGAGTTAATGTGGCGCGAGCAGCCAGGACCCTTCCCGCCCTGCCGGTGGCGGAGGGTGGCAAACCAGCCGATCCTGACAGACTGCGGCCGTTGGCGCCGCCGCGGCTCGAAATCGCGGCTTTGAGGCCCTGAGGCTTGGGAGGCCGGGGCCAACAGCGGAACATTGGCCGGACACTGGCGCGGGTTCAGTCGTTTGGTCGACAGTCTGATCGCCGAACTATCCGGCATGCTCCGGTTCGGGAATCCAGGGTCTTTTGCCGTGATCCACCCTAAAGAGGCAACAATTTTTGTATCTTCGTGGGGCGGCGCGTGGCTCGCCGAAAGGAAGCGCCACGCGACAGTAGAACCCAGTGTGATCGGGCACGACCTGCTGCATGCAATCGGCTGCCTTGACGTTGGCCGGGTAACGCGGCTAAGACCAATTATATCAACCTGTTGCCCCCTATTGCTTCAGGATCAGGGCTGGTCAAGCGAGGAGCGCGCGGGTGTTGGCTCCGGCGAGCCATCCCCCTCCGAAGTGCCTCAGCCCAACTTAGGCGTTGGGTTAGGGCCGCGGGCGGGACGCCTGGCGCGGCGATACCGAGCCCAACCTAGGCGTTAGAAGGAGGCGAAATGGGAGCCCCAGCCAGGCGAGCGTGACATGGATGCATCGGTCGTCCTCATCGACAACTACGACAGCTTCACCTTCAACCTCGTTCATTACCTCGGCGAACTGGGCGCCGACGTTGTCGTGTACCGCAACGACAAGGTGGCGGCAGCGGACGTGGTGGCAGCAGCGCCCGATGCGATCGTGCTTTCCCCGGGGCCTTGCACCCCCGACGACGCGGGTATCTGCTTGGAATTAATCGCCGCGGCCGCTTCTACCATCCCTGTGTTCGGCGTCTGCCTTGGCCATCAGGCCATTGGCCAGGTGTTCGGCGGCAACGTGATGCGGGCACCGGCGCCGGTGCACGGCAAGCTCTCCGAGATTCGTCACCGCGGCGAGGGGGTGTTCCGCGGCATCAACGGACCGTTCCGGGCGACGCGTTATCACTCCCTGGTGGTTGATTATGACACCATGCCGGACGACCTTTCCGTGACAGCGGAGACCGATGGACGCCTCGTCATGGGCCTCGCCCATCGCAAGCTGCCGGTGCACGGCGTTCAATTCCATCCCGAAAGCATCGCATCCGAGCACGGACACCTTATCCTAAAGAATTTTCTCGACATCGCGGCAGACTGGAATGCGGGCTCGGGCCGCCGTCGGCCCCAATAGTATTGTGATGGTTTACTCCAACCTTGCGACCTTGCATCCGCCAGCCGTAAATTGCAGAGTTCTCAAATCAATATCGCGGAAAATCAAGCGGACTGGGGCACCATGGTCGAGATCAAGGCGCTGATCGGTCAGCTGGCGTCCGGCGCGACCTTGTCGCGCGAAATGGCTCGTGAGGCGTTCGACAGCATGATGTCCGGCGAGGTGACGCCGGCGCAGATCGGCGCATTGCTGATGGGCCTGCGGATGCGCGGCGAGACGGTCGATGAGATCACCGGCGCCGTCACTGCGATGCGGGCCAAGATGCTCACCGTCGCCGCTCCGGATAATGCAATCGACGTGGTCGGCACCGGCGGTGATGCCTCAGGCTCCTACAACATCTCGACCTGCGCGGCTTTCATCGTCGCCGCTGCCGGCGTGCCGGTCGCCAAGCATGGCAATCGTGCCTTGTCGTCGCAATCCGGCGCGGCGGACGTGTTGACGGCGCTCGGCGTCAAGATCGATATCCCGCCGGAACTGATCAGTGCCTGCATCCGGAACGCCGGGGTCGGGTTCATGTTCGCGCCATCACATCACCCAGCCATGAAGCATGTTGGCCCGACGCGCGTCGAGCTTGGCACCCGCACGATCTTCAACCTGCTGGGGCCGCTGTCGAACCCGGCCGGCGTGAAACGCCAGATGGTCGGGGTGTTTTCTCGCCAATGGGTGGAGCCGCTCGCCCATGTGCTTAAGAATCTCGGCTCCGAGCGCGCCTATGTGGTGCACGGCTCGGACGGCCTCGACGAGATCACCACCACGGGACCGACCGCCGTCGCGGCGCTGGAACACGGCAACGTGAGGACGTTTGAGATCGACCCGGAAAGCCTCGGAATCGCGCGCGTCAAGCCGGAAGCGCTGCGCGGCGGGGACGCCACGGCTAATGCGGCGGCCCTCAAGGCGGTGCTCGAAGGCAGCAAAGGCCCCTATCGGGATGTCGCCGTGCTCAACGCCGCTGCCGCGCTCGTGGTCGCGGCGAAAGTGAAGATGCTTTACGACGGCATGAGGCTCGCTGAGCACGCAATCGATTCCGGCGCCGCCGAGGCCTGCCTCGGCCGGCTGATTGCTGTCTCGAATAGCCGGGCGGATCAATGAGAGCAAAGGGCGGCACTGGGCCGCGCCTTTTATAGCGACATGATCTTCACGCCGGGATCGGGTGAGCGCGGTTTTGGCGAATTCGGAGTCCTCCTCGGGGATGGCGTTGGCGGTGGGGCCCGCTTTCGACCCCGATCAGGGTTGGCAAGGCCCGTATTGATCTGCCGGTTGAGCAGGTCGATGATGTCGCCGGGGCCATGTGTTTGGCACTTTGCAGGACGCCATCGGCACAGTGTTCTTGCGCCTCTGCAGTGCGCCCCAGCGTGCTCGGGCGCATCGTGAGCCTCAGGGGAGGTAGGAGGACGAGATGAAAACGCTTTATATCTCGGTGGCGTTGATCGCTTTAGCGGTTTCTGGCGCGCTGTCGGCTGCGAGTGCCGCCGACATGTCGTTTGAGCGTGCGTTGAATGCCGATAGCGAACCGCAGAACTGGCTGCTGCATCACAAGAACTATCAGGGCCACCGGTTCTCGGCGCTCAAGGAGGTCAATGTCGACACGGTCGGCAAGCTGCGTCTGGCCTTCACCGTCGGGCTCGGCGGATTGCAGGCTGGCGGGCGCCACCCCCAAGGTAATCTTGAAGCCACGCCCCTGGTCGACAACGGCATGATGTACATCCCGGACGGCTGGGGCTCGGTCTATGCAATCGACGTGTCCAGCGGGAAGAGGGGCGAGATCAAATGGAAGTTCGACCCCGGCGTCGACCGCGCCTGGGCGGGCGACGTCGCGTGCTGCGGTGTCAACAATCGCGGTGTCGCGTTCTGGAAGGACAAGATTATCTCAATCGCCCTTGACGGGCGCATCTTCGCGCTGAACCGCGCGAGCGGCGAAGTGATATGGGAGCGCAAGGTGGCAGAGCCGGCACTGGGCGAGACCGTGACGCTCGCCCCGCTTGTCGTTCGCGACCTCGCCATCATCGGCTCGGCCGGCGGCGAATTCGGCATTCGCGGGTGGATCGACGCGACCGACCTCAACACCGGCCAGCAGGCATGGCGCACCTATACCATCCCCGGCGCCGGGGAGCCCGGGAACGAGACATGGAAGGACGGCAAGGAGCACTGGAAGCACGGCGGCGCGTCGATTTGGGTCACGGCGACCTATGATCCCGAGACCGAGACCATCTATCAGGGCATCGGCAATGCCGGTCCCGACTATGACGCCG
>JASHRR010000709.1 GCA_030037185.1 Xanthobacteraceae bacterium
CCCGCGCTTGGCGGCGCGCTCGCGACCGACGCCGAGCATTTGCTCGTTGATGTCGCAAACCGTCGTCCGGGTGCCTGCGCCCCCCGCCTCGACGATCCGGAACCCGACGTCGCCAGTGCCGCCGGCTGCGTCCAGCACCGAAAAGGACCGCTCGTTGCGGGGCGGATTTACCGCCGTCACCAGGATGTCCTTCCACACCCGGTGGAGGCCGCCGGACATCAGGTCATTCATCAGGTCATAGCGCGGGGCGACCTTGTCAAAGACTTCATCGACCATCGCCTGTTTGTGCTCGATGCCCACCGTACGAAAGCCGAAATGCGTCTGGCGACTGGGTGGTGCGCCGTTCGTTGCCGTCATGGCAATCACCCTCATGGCGCCGGGACCATAGCCTGGAAGGCGCGGAGGCGCTATCAAATCCGCGGTTCAAGGTGAACGACAGCGGTCGTCTAACCGACTGATAGCGCGACATAAATGCAGACCCGGCGGCCTTCGTAACGATGTTTCCTAGCGCTGTCAAAGGCCAATAGGCGCGCGGGAGCGGGCCGGCGCGCCGCCGCCGTTCTGTTAAGCTTCGGTGCTGGATGGTTCCCGCTGTCCTCGCGCTCTCAGGCCCGCCCCACCACGCGGCTGTTTGCCGGTCGCACTCAACGCAGCGGACCGTGGCCGCCGACGCACGGGCGCGCCCGCGACGAGCGCGGCGAACCTCACGGTCGCATTATCGTGGTGTCCGCCACGCCCTAAGTTCGGGCGATGTCGGACTCAGCCGGGCACGATCGGCGACATTCGCTGTTCGGGGTGTGTGATGGTGTTTTCGTTGAACCGTGGGAGGTCATCGTCGATCTCCAGCCACGGCAACTTGGCGCTTATGCACTGATGGAAGGTCGGACGGACACGAGCAGGCTCGTCCAACCGGCCGATGCCAATCGACAGCAAGTCTCGATTGCCCATGTCGAAGTAGACGCACCCCCGACAAGAGCCGCAAATCATGCCTTGGCCCAGACGCTCCCAGGGTTCGGCGACGAGCTCGCCGCTGAGCAAACTAAATGCAGCTCTCGGGACATGAACGAACGCAAAAACCGGCGCGCCAGTACTTTTGCGACATCGGTTGCAGTGGCAATAGCCCGCATCGAACACCTCGGTGATCTCGAAGCGCACCGCATCGCAGGGACAGCCGCCTCCGAGACGAATACTCATGGTGACCTCCACCGTCCCTCAGCCTTCATCGGCATTGCTGATCCCGGCGGGACGGAGTCGTATCTTCTGAACTATCGATAAAATCAACATAATTTCGCCTGTCCGCGGAGGTGTTGGTCGCAGCAGACGAGACCGCCGGCAAGGTGCTGGCGTAGCCGGGCCAGCACATACGCACACACTCATGCAGGGGCATATCTCATGGCCGTGGCGCCGGGCTTCACGCTGCGCCTATCGAGGCCGATTCATCATATCGTTTGTGACGAGTTCCGGCTGCTGCCGGTCATGCGATAATCGTTGCTCTTGCCCCGTCGTCGCAGTCGATCAGGGTATACTGATGTTTGCCATCGCTGCGGCAGCTTCGGCGAGAAACGACGGCGGTTTGCCCCGCAAAGACGAGCGGTGGCGACGGACGCAATTTGGCGATCCGCTCAAACGTCTTGGCGTGCTGCCACGCTTCACCTGACCTATACTCGGCTATCGTCTGTTGCGCCGACGGCACGCCGATATGATCAAAATGGAAGACCTGGACGTTGTTAGACCGCGGGACAATAGGTCGCCGTAAACATGACCGCACCGGTGCGCGACCTGCGCATGTCGAAGCGCCGCACATCATCGAATTGTCGGCCTTGGTCTGGAAACGTTGCGGCCGCCCCCCACCTGATCTGTTGGCGCCGGTCCTTCCGTACGGCTGAAGCCTTAGGGTAACGTGGGCGGCAATTCGGCTCCGGGGCGTTCAGGTTCAATTCGTTCGGCGTAGCGAGGCGTTTGCCCGGTTCTCGCGGGCAACCGAGTGAAAGTCTTCGAGAAATTCGCGGGAGATATGCGGACCGACGGCAGGAGCCCGACGACTCATGAGAAGGAACAAAGAGTTGGCCCTGTTCGAGGATGATTGCGAAATGCGGCGCCACGCCGACGTCGCCCTGCGACTGCAACGGATCAGCACCCTGCTCATTCGCGAGGGTAGTAACGACGCATTGTATGAGCACGTCCTCGACGCTGCGATTGATTTGATGTCCGCCGACGTGGGGAGTATGCAGCTATTTCACCCGGAACGAGGTGAACTCAAGCTGCTTGCTGCGAGAGGATTGGATCGTGAATCGGCCGCTCACTGGGAATGGGTTCGTCCCGATTCCGCCACCACCTGTGGCATGGCATTATCCGCCGGATGTCGGGTGATCGTGCCGGACATCGAGACCAGCGAAGCCCTGGCGCCCACGGCTGACCTCAACGCGCTTCGTCGGGCAGGCATTCGCGCCTGCCAGTCGACACCACTTGTCGCGCGGTCAGGCCGCCTGTTGGGGATGATTTCGACCCACTGGCGAAGGCCATATCGCCCCACTGAACGAGAGCTGCAGCCAGTGGACGTGCTTGCTCGACAAGCCGCCGACCTCATTGAGCGTAATGAGGTGGAAAATGCGTTGCGCGAGAGTAAGGAACAGTTTCGGTGGATTGCTTCCATTGTCGAGTTCAGTGATGACGCAATTCTCAGCAAGAACCTCGATGGTATCATCACCAGCTGGAACAAGGGCGCGGAGCGGCTCTTTGGCTATTTGGCCGAGGAGGTCATCGGCAAACCAGTGACGTTCCTGATCCCATCAGAGCGCCGCTCTGAGGATGTTGCGATTATCGAGCGTATCCGGCGCGGTGATCGCGTCGATCATTATGAAACCATTCGCCGACGCAAGGATGGAAGCTTGATCGATGTTTCGCTGACCGTTTCGCCGATGAGAGATGGGGCAGGCAAGGTCGTCGGCGCTGCCAAGATTGCTCGCGATATTACCGAGCGCAAGCGAAGTGAGGTGCAACTTTCTGCTCTCGCTCGCGAGGCGGAACACCGAGCCAAAAACCTGTTGGCAAATGTCAAGGCAATAGTGCAGCTTTCACAAGCTGGCACGCCCGCTGGTCTCAAGGAGGCAATCGCCGGGCGCATCGCGGCGCTTGCAAGTGTCCATTCGCTGTTCGTTCAGTCACGCTGGACAGGAGCGGAGCTGGGCCAGCTCGTCAAGCAGGAGCTGTCGCCCTATTCCCGCGACGGGGAGATGCGCACGCAGATTGACGGGCCGGCCGTCATGCTGAAGCAAGACGTGGCACAGGCGATCGCCGTGGTCCTGCACGAGTTGGCCACAAACGCCGCAAAGTACGGTGCTCTATCCGCGGCGACCGGTCAGGTTCGTGTCGCGTGGTCGCGCGCAGCAGGCGGACAGCTCGAACTGCGCTGGAGCGAGCTCGGAGGTCCACCCGTCAAGCCGCCGACGCGCAAGGGTTTTGGCACCCATGTGATGGAGACCATGATACGGGGCCACGTGGCAGGCGACGTGCGGCTCGCTTGGCACGCTGAGGGTCTCGCCTGCGAAATCATCCTGCCGACATAACTTGTAAGTCCAAGGTGAACAGGAAAACCTCTGGTGCCGGAACTCCCCGAGGTCGAAACCGTGCGGCGCGGACTTGCTCCGGTGATGGAGGGCGCCCGCATCACTCGGGTCGAGGCGCGGCGGCCGGATTTGCGCCGGCCGCTGCCGCCGGACTTCGCAAAGCGGCTGGAAGGTCAGACCGTGACGGCTGTCGGCCGCCGCGCCAAATACCTGACGGCGGACCTTGCGTCCGGTGACGTCCTGCTGATGCATCTCGGCATGTCGGGTTCGTTCCGGGTGAGCCACGAGGACGTGAACCGGAGGCCGGGCGAGTTCCATCATCCACGCCTGACGGCGCCAGCCCATGATCACGTGGTGTTCCACATGTCCTCCGGCGCCACCGTGACATTCAACGATCCGCGCCGGTTCGGCCTGATGCTCATCGTGCCGCGCATTGAACTGGCGAGCCATCCGCTGATGCGCGAGGTGGGTCCCGAGCCGCTCGGCAACGCGTTCGACGCCAAGCTGCTGGCGGCCGCCTGCCGCAACAGGAAAACGAGCCTCAAGGCCGTTCTCCTCGACCAGAGCGTGGTGGCCGGCCTCGGCAACATCTATGCGTGCGAGGCTCTGCACCGGGCGGGGCTGTCGCCAAGACGCCGCGCCGCTACCATCGGCACGCGCGCAGGCGTCCCGAACGCCAGGGCGCTCGCGCTCGTTAACGCCATCAAGGCGGTGCTCAACGACGCCATCAAGGCCGGCGGGTCGTCGCTGCGCAATCATCGCCAGACCGACGGCGAGCTTGGCTACTTCCAGCACCATTTCCGCGTCTATGACCGCGCGGGCGAACCCTGCGTCACGCCGCGATGCCGGGGTAAGGTGAGGCGGATCACGCAGAGCGGGCGATCGACGTTTTTTTGTCCAGTGTGTCAAAGATGATTGGCCAGCCCCTCCTGACCCAACTCGCCGACTACGACGCGCTGTACCGGTATTTCCGCTGGCGGCTGCCGGCGACCTACAACATCGGCGTGGAGGCATGCGACCGCTGGGCTGATCTTGATCCCGGCCGCACCGCATTGATCGATGCTCATGGCGACGGGCATTGCGACAAGATCAGCTACGGCGCCCTGCGCGATGCCGCGAACCGGCTCGCCAATGCGTTGCGTGCGTTCGGCGTGCTGCGCGCCGATCGGGTGGCGATCCTGCTGCCGCAAGGTCCGGAGGTGGCGGTGAGCCACATCGCGATTTACAAGCTCGCGGCGATTGCGCTGCCGCTGGCGATGCTGTTCGGCATCGAAGCGATTTCGTACCGGCTGCGGAATTCCGGCGCCAAGGCGCTGATCACCAATGCCCAGGGTCTCGCCAAGCTCGCCGGCAGCGGCGATGCGCTGCCGGAGCTGGTGCTGTCGGTAGATGGCGCGGGCGCCAAGGCGCTGTCCTTCCACGAGACGATCGCGCGCGCATCGTCGGCATTCACGCCAGAAGTCACGGCGGCCGACGACCCGGCCCTGATGGTCTACACGTCGGGCACGACCGGCCAGCCCAAGGGCGCGTTGCACGCGCACCGGGTGTTGATCGGCCATCAGCCCGGCATCGAAGTGCCGCATGAGTTCTTTCCCCAGCCCGGCGACCGGATGTGGACGCCGGCCGATTGGGCCTGGGCCGGCGGGCTGCTCAACTGCTTGCTGCCGGGGCTGCTCTACGGCGTGCCGGTGGTGGCGCGGCGGTTCGAACGCTTTGACCCCGAGGAGGCGTTCGCCGTGATGGCGCAAGCCGGCGTCCGCAACGCTTTCATTCCGCCGACCGCGCTGCGCATGATGCGCTCGGCGCCCGCGCCCCGCGGCCGCTACGCGGTGCAGCTACGCACGGTCGGATCAGGCGGCGAGGCGCTCGGCATCGAGACCTACGAATGGGGCAAGTCGGCACTCGGCCTCGTCATCAACGAATTCTACGGCCAGACCGAGTGCAACCTGGTCGTCGGCTCCTGCGCGTCAATCGGCGTCAGCCGGCCAGGCGTGATGGGCAAGCCGATCCCGGGCCACGTTGTCGGCGTGATCGGGCCGGACGGCGCGCCACGCCGTCGCGGCGAAATCGGCGAGATCGCCATCAAGCGGCCCGATCCCGTGATGTTTCTGTCCTACTGGGGCAATCCTGATGCGACGCGCGAAAAATTCATCGGCGACTGGATGACGACGGGCGACCAGGGAGTGGTGGATGAGGACGGCTACATCGCGTTCCTCGGCCGCAACGACGATGTCATCACGTCATCGGGCTATCGCATCGGCCCCGGCGAGATCGAGGATTGTCTCATCGGCCACCCTGCGGTGGCGCTCGCCGCCGTGATCGGCAAGCCCGACCCGCTGCGCAGCGAGATCGTCAAGGCGTTCGTGGTCCTCAAGCCTGGCGTGCCGGCGTCCGATGCGCTTGCGACGGAAATCCAGGAGTTCGTCAAACAGCGCCTCTCCGCCCACGAGTATCCGCGCGAAGTCACCTTCATTGACGAGATGCCGATGACGACGACCGGCAAGGTGATCCGGAGGCTGTTGCGGGAGCGAGGCTAGGGTTGGCGATGGGAGGTGGACGCGCCTGATCCGCCGGCCCGCAGCAACATCGAGTCATGGTGCGGGCGTGTACGGGCGGTCTAGCCCTGCTTGCCGACATGCCGACAACAAGCGCGGGCATGACAGCAAATCACCGCCATATCCTGTTGTTTCGGCCTTCTCCAGCTGGATCAGGGCGTTCAGTCCTCCGGCCTGCGGGCCCGTCGGCGCGTGGTCCTGGCAGGGCTGGCTGACGCACCCTCCACCTCCGCCAGCGCCGCCGCCACGACGCGGCGTTCGTCTGCCGTGAGGGCCGGCTGCGGCGGCACCGGATCGCCCACGTCATAGCCCTGCAGTTCAAGGCCCGCTTTGATGCAGGCGGCAAGATTGAAGCGGGCGAACGCCTCGTTGACGCGCCACAAGCGCTGCTGCAGTTCAATGGCCTCGGGCCACCTTCCGGCGCGGCAGAGATCATAGAGCGCCACGCTTTGGCGCGGGATGATGCAGGCCGGCCCCGCCATCCAGCCGACGCCGCCGATCAGCATCACGGCGGCCGGAATATGGGCGGAGGCGGAGAACACCGCGAGGTCGCCGCCGCACCGGTTGATGATCGACAGCAGGCGTCCGGTGTTGTTCGAGGCGTCCTTGATGTAGCGGATGCGCTGGTGCTCGGCGAGGCGGGCGATGACATCAAGGGAAAGATCGCTGCGCTGGAACTG
>JASHRR010000710.1 GCA_030037185.1 Xanthobacteraceae bacterium
CACCAACCCGGTGTTGAACCCGGTCGCCAATACCGGCGCCTTCCTGGGCGAACTTGACGACAATTGGGTCTCAACCAACACCTTCGGTGGCACTGCCCAGCTCACCAGCACGAACAAGGCGTTCGAGCACGACAACCATGTCGTCGTGGGTGCCAGCTTCGATCATGGCTACACCCAGTTCACGGCAACCAGCCAGCTTGGAACGATCGATCCTCAGACCCTGTTCGTACAAGGACTCGGGATCTTCCTTAACCAGCCTGCCGACGACGCCAGCCTCGTCAACCTGCACGCCACCAACACCTACACCGGCTTCTACGCGACCGACACCTTCGATGTCACGAACAGGCTGTCGGTCACCGCGGGCGCTCGGTTCAATATCGCCCAGATCAACCTGCAGGACGAGTCGGGGGAAAATCCGCTCGTCAACGGCAACAACCAGTTCCAACATTTCAACCCGATGGTTGGCGCCACCTACAAGATCACGCCCAACCTGACCGCCTACGCCGACTATGCGATAGCCAACCGCGCGCCGACGCCGCTGGAGCTCGGGTGCTCAAGTGCGACCAATCCATGCCAGATCGACACCTTCCTGGTTGCCGATCCGCCGCTCAAGCAAGTGGTGACGCATACCATCGAAGGGGGCCTGCGCGGCACGTTTGGAGGGGACGCCAAGACCGGCCTGCTGACATGGGGCCTCGGCGCATTCGATGCCGTGTCCGACGACGACATTATCAACGTCGCCGCGCAACTCGGAGAGGTGGCTAATTTCGGCTTCTTCCAGAATTTCGGAAAGACAGAGCGCAAGGGCATCGAGGCCAAGGTCGACTATACCAATGAACAGTGGAAACTTTACGCCAACTACACTTATATCGACGCCACCTATCAGAGTGCGGGGGTGCTGAATACACCTTTTAATCCAGCTGCCATCACCGACCCGAGCACCGGCATCCAATTTGTCAACGTTGTGCCGGGCGACCATATCGGGGGCATCCCGGCACACCGCTTCAAGGCCGGCGCCGAGTACGCCGTTACGGACAAGTGGAAGGTCGGCGCCGACCTCAATGTCGTGGGGAGTTCGTACCTCGTTAACGACGACACCAACGTGAACCCGAAGGTGCCGGCCTACGCGGTGCTGAACCTGCACACCTCTTATCAGCTGACGCCGAACGTCAAGCTGTTCGGCCTGATCAACAACGCGCTCAATCAGCATTACTATCTGTCGGGCACGTTCACTGATACGAATGGCTTTACCCCCGCGAACAACAGCAATACCAACACGCTCGGGGCGCTGACCGATCCCCGCACCTTCGTGCCCGGAATACCGTTCGCGGCCTATGCGGGCCTCAAGGCGACGTTCTGAGCCGGCCATTGACTTCAGGAGGATTCGTGCATGTCGAGAGAAGCGGGGCAAAAGTCAGCTGCGGCCGCCGGCTCTTTCCCCTTGACGACGTAAACAGTTCTGGTTCCCAATCGGCGGGTCAGATATGGCGACGTGGGCGCTGCCGAGATGATCGGCGCGCGGGGGCTCAGGCGGAACTTGAATGACTGCTCCGTCGGGATTCTCGCGGACCGTTTGGGCGTTCCCTCCCATTCTACGTCTTTGTGCCGCGGATGTAATGCTCCAACTGCTCGATGACGAACTCCCGGTCGTTGATGATGCTCTTGACCAGATCACCGATTGAGACGATGCCGACAAGCTCGCCATCATCGATCACTGGCAGATGGCGCACGCGCTTGGCGGTCATGATTGCCATGCCTTCCTCGATCGATTTGTCAGGCGTAACGCATACCACGTCACGCACCATGATTTCGCCAACCAGTGTCTGCGGCGAGGCGCGACCCTTCAGAAACACGTTGCGAGCGTAGTCCCGCTCGGTAACGATGCCGGCAATCTTGCTGCCGTCGAGCACCAGCAAGGCGCCGACGTCCTTGTCTGCCATCATCTTAATCGCATCATAGACCGTGTCGCCAGGACGGACGGACCATACCTGATGACCTTTCTGATCGAGGATGTGACGTACTGCTGTCATGACGGGGCCAGGTTGGGCTTTTGCCAGCCTACTCGCAGAATCCAACGCCCGGCCACAGCCACGCGTTCCTGATCGGAGTTGTCCGTTCATCACCCGGCCAGACCGTAATTACTTGTTCCAATCCCCACTTCGCTCCCGCTGCGCCGCGACGCTGGCAGGATTGCGTACAGACCGGGCAGGCTTCGGACCCGCCTCAAGGCCTGATAAGATCGGCGCCGCCGCCGGCCGCATCCTCGCCTGCAATCATGGCCATCGCTATTACGGCTGGGCTTATGAGGATGGCGTGTTCGCTTCTTCGAGCATCCCGTCCACTTCACCCGCGAGCAAGCCGACAAGTACGTCATCCAGACCGAGGAGCAAGACCTGTCTGGGGTCGATGCCGTGCGGCTCTACAATGGAGCCATCGGAACTCGAGCGCGCCTTCGCCGACCTCAAGGATGTTCTCGACACGCGGCCGGTCTATCACCACACCGAGAACCGCGTCGAGGCGTCTACGTCGCCGCCGCTCGCCTGCCATTCACCGCTCATCGAAAAGAGGCTCAAGGCCGCGCTGCAGAAGTTGTGGCGGTCAGGGCGCGAAATCGGCCGCGACATCTCAAGAACATGCGCAGCCGGCAGCGACGGTTTCGCAGGGATTGCGACCACGTACTCGCCGAGCAGATTGTTGCGAGTGCCGGGCCGGGCAGCGTGATCGTGGTCGAAAACTTGACCGAGATCCGCACACGCACCAAGCAACGAGGGCGACGCCAGCGTCGTCGGCATCACGGATGGAGCTATGCCCAGCTTCGAGGCTTTGTCACCGACAAGGCTGAGGCGAGTAGGCTCCATTGTGGCGGCTGTCGATCCCGGGCAGACCAGCGTTGCAACACGTGTGGACATGTG
This sequence comes from Xanthobacteraceae bacterium, assembly GCA_030037185.1. The sequence goes on from JASHRR010000710.1 coordinate 2,913, forward strand.
CATCGACGGAACAGGCCGACGCAGTCCATCTTTCGGTGCCAATCGTGCGGACATGAGGTTAACGACGACCTGAACGGCGCCCGCAATGTTGCCTGGAAGTACCATGCCAACATCGGCAAGCCCGATGCTGGTGGGCAGTCTGTCAACCTGCCTATGGTGGGGGAAGGTGCTTTGCATCTTTCACCTGCAAGCCCCCGACTTCAGCCGTGGGGTTGTTGAGTCTAGCCAAGCCACTCAAGGGCTCGCCAGGCGGAGCGGGATGAAGAAGGCCAAGGTGGCCCTGGCGCGCAAAATCGCCGTCATCATGCACCGGATGCTGGCCGATCAAATTGCGCGACGTACCCGGGTCTTTAGGCGTTTTTAGACCGGGGGCTCAGAGCGCACCGGCCGCAGGCCGGTTCTGCCCTATCCAGACCCATCTCCTCCCAGTGTCGGCCAGAACCTCGTACAAGACCCAGCGTGTGGCGTTGGCGGCGGCGGCGTCCTTCCGGCGCCCTGGCCTGCGCCTTGATAGCGGCCAGGCGTTTTGGATCGTTGGCGAGGAATTGTTCGATCGGTCGCGCGTCTTTCTCGGCGTTGCAGGGGATGCACGCCGCCCCGAGACCGGTGAGAGGAACATCGACCACGCCGCAATAGACGCAGTGCTGTCCGCTTTCATACCCGGCCAGCGTACCCTGGTACTCGGCATCAGATATTCCCAGGTTTTCGAGCGCCTGATCAAACCGAACGCGTTCGACAGATATCGCCCAGACGGGTGACGCAGCCGCTCGACCCAGGACATGCACGTATGAACCCTGCGCTGAAGGCTCGCAGGAAGCCAGCCCTGCGGCTTTCTTCTGTTAGCAAACCGCGGTGCCCGGCAGCAAAGATTCGCGCCGCGGCGCCGCCGCCGAAACGCCCGGCGAGCCGTAAGCGCTTCGCTGATCTGTCGCCCGGGCGAGTTCAAAGAGAGCCAGTACCTTTGCGGGCCTGTTCCCGTCCGCGTCAGTAACGACGGCAATGCCGGTGGTCTTGCTGCCGGGATCAAGCTTGACCCGGACAGGTTGAAGGCTCCCCCGACGCGGGTCCTTCAGGTGGATCGTGAAGGGATAGCGATACTACAACCTGCCGCTTTCGAGAAGCAGGCGAGCCCTTTTCTCACGACACGGCACCAGCGGTCCGCTTAGGCTTATCGAGAACGAATACCGACAGACTTCGTCTCCTAAAACTATGCCCGTACGGCCTTGTGACGCTGCCCTTGCGGGCAATCTCCCCTCGGGAAAGTCGCAGAGGAGCGTTTGAGCAAGACCCGTTTCGTGCCTATCCCGGGCTTGTCTTAAGTCTTGCCTTCGAGAGGTTCGGAACTGAGGAAGCATTCGGACGTCGGTCTTGAACCTGTCTGCAACGTAGCTTGGGGGGGCGTACTCCCAAGCTGACCCTGGTAACCCACCGCCCGGAGGCCGGGCAACAGCCCCCGCCTTCAATCGCTTGGTGGTGCCGTCGCTGAGGTCGATCAATCGACGGATTTGAGCACCGTCAAGGCTTCGGTGGCGGAGAGATCAAGGCTCCATAAGGGGAATCATGCGCTCCGTAGAGCACACCTTCGGCTCGCCCTGCACACGTCAGAACCACCCGGCTACACGGTTGATCGGCACCATTAGCCGGCTGTAGAGCGCCGCTAGGGGCATGGATTAACATTTGGTAATATATTGCGCGCGGATCCCGAACCGGGCGACCGCGCGCTGGGGACAGCGGCGAAAGGTGTCTTGGGACAGACGCCGAATCCTCGTTGATGCAGTCGATGGCGCTGAGAAACTTGGCGGTGAATCGAGCGGACCCGAAAAACCTTAGCTGTCGCCATTAACAGCGAATTTAATCTTCTGAACGCCAACCGAAGATGGTTGTGCGCTAAAATCAACAACCAAAAACAAAAAGGGGGACACAACTCATGAGCCGAGGACGCCAATTCCGAGACCTATTGCGTCGCGACGGCCTGATAATCGCGCCGGGCGCCTATGATTGCATAACGGCGCGATCGATCGTGCACGCCGGCTTCGCTGCAGTCTACATGACCAGCGCCGGAACTGCAGCGGCGGCCGGCTATCCTGATTACGGCCTCCTCACCATGTCCGAGATGGCTGACAATGCGGGCCGTATTGCCGCGGCGGTTGAAGTGCCGGTCATTGCCGACGCTGATACGGGCTACGGCAACGAACTCAATGCGATGCGCACGGTACGGGAATACGAACGGAGGGGCGTCGCCGGCCTTCACATCGAGGATCAAGGTTTCCCAAAAAAGTGCGGTCATCTCGGCGATAAGACTGTGGTGTCCCTCGACGAATATCTGGCGAAAATCCGGGCGGCAGTGGCGGCAAAACGCGATCCGGATTTCTTTATCATCGCGCGCACAGACAGCCGCGCGGTGCTCGGCCTTCCGGAGGCGGTCCATCGCGCCAACGCGGCGCTTGCGGCGGGCGCCGACATGGCTTTCGTGGAGGCGCCCCAGACCCTTGAGGAGGTCGCAGCTGTGCCGCGCCTCGTGAAGGGCCCGTGTCTTCTTAACGTGGTTTGGCGTGGCAAGATCCCGGAACTTGCATTCGATGATGCCGAACGCATGGGTTATCGGCTGGCGATTGTGCCGGGCATGCTGTTCAAGGCCGTTATCGGGGTCTGCGACGCTACGCTGTCGGACCTGCGCCGTCGCGGCCGCGAGCTGGTTCCTGTGCACAGCATGACGGTGCGGGAGGCGTTCCGGCGCGTCGGCGCCGACGAGTGGGATCCGATGATCAGTGAGCGCATCGGTGCGCCAGCAGCGGCGGAGTAGGTGCCGAGACGCTGTTCGCGTTCTCGGTTCCCCTCGCAACGGCCCACTCGCGGGGTTGTCACGGGCCCCGGCCGCGCGACGATAGAGGTGGTCCGTCGGGATCAGCGGTGTGGGCCGACGATCGCAAATGACCAGGCCTACGGGATTGCCGCCATCTGGTCGCTCGAGAAGGCTGCGATGGGATAGACGTGCGTCCGTTTTTCACCACCGTCAATTCTACCGTTGACGCGTACCATATCCGCGACGTTCTAGCGAGAGGGCAGCTCTACGCAAAGATACTTAATACGGCGGTGTTGGCCGGTCAGCTTCGACATGCGCCAGCAGACCTGTGTACTCAACGCCGGCGGCGCTCAATTGCTGGGCTACGCTCTGAAAGGCAAGCTCCGAACCGCGACCCTTCCCGAGTTGGTCGAATGGTCGAAGGAGCACACCAGCCTCCAGACGGTCTCGGCTGAAACGGTCAATGTCATGCTTGGCAGCGTGCAAGCAGTGTCCGTCTGGGCCCAGAACAAGGTTCCGGGCACATACAGAAGCCCGCCCCATACAGGCACAGTGTGGGCGGCCCGTCCGGCCGATTTCTTCCATCCCTCATAGGCTGCACTGAGCGTACCGGTTGCCGAAGACGACGGCTGCCGTGGCTCAACAAGTTCGGGGGTCTCTACCATCTCACCCTTGTCTCGCTGGGCAATCGACTCGATGGATTTCACATAAGCTCGAAGCAATCGCCCACTGATATCCGGTACCCTCAAATAGGGCACGCGGCATACTTGAACCGGCCCGGCCCGCCGGCCAAGCCGACTTCGGCGATCTCCTGGAGCGCTGCACGAAATCGCAATACATGTGGTCTCTTGATCTGCGCGATAGGTAAATCCCCATGCAGTTCCAGCCGGCTTCGCGCAGATGTTCGCCTCGCGAAGGTCCTTGGTGTCGAGAGTACGCTTGAGGAAGATTTGGCGGGACTTGCCGTTGCTAGAGAAGCGCGAAATCGAGCAAATCACCAACTACTTTTTTGCCCATCAACTCGCCATCGATGATGAAGATCGGCGCGAGGGCGGATCAGGACAGTGCGGCTCATCTAGCCCTCGACAAATCCGAAAGAACTTGATTGTCAATCGCTTCGAAGCCTGCCGGTGGTCTCAATCGGTGGGATCAGACGATGAGGGCAAGCGTAAGAGGCTGCCGAACCGGTTGGAGCAACGCACCGCAGAGTTGGAAAGGGAGAAGCGGCATTCTGGCTGCCGTTGATGGCTCAATTCACCGGGGCGCGGCTTAATGAATTCGCGCCATTGACGGCAACAGATGTAATAATTGACGCGGCAAGGATATCGTCTCCATCAACCTCAAGGAGGACCAAGAGCAGGGGCGCCGTCTCAAGACCATCGGTTCGGCGCGCTTACTGTAGTGCCGATACATCCCGAGTTCACCCGAATTGGATTTCTGAAGTTCGTAGACT
>JASHRR010000711.1 GCA_030037185.1 Xanthobacteraceae bacterium
TTGTCCAAAATCTTAATGGGGGGGAAAGCGTAATAGAAAGATATAAGCTTACCCCCCTATTGGAAGTACCGCAGTACCTATTTGAGAGATGGGACCATCACTACCCCCACCTCAGGTAAGCCCCGAACCTCCTATTGTGTGGATTGCAATCGACGGCAATGGACTACTAGAGGCTGCAAGAGGCGGCGGGGACTGCTAGAGCCTACGCTGTGAGAGAGAGGAATATCGTACCATTCCCTTTATAGCGGCGATCGGTCTTGCTGGTATTCTGAAACCTAACTACGTTGCTGGTAGCCGTAGTAAACCTGGCCCTTCTACAGAACGGTTCGCTACGGTCAGGCCGGCTTCGAGGCAGCCCCCTCCGCAGTCGGCCGCTTTATTTTCAGCTCAAGTTGCTGGCAGGCCGCTGACACCGGCAAGGGCTGCAGCCCGAGCAGCATTCCAAGCCTCTTGTTTGCTCCGATGTTGGATAGCCGGCTCGGATTAGAAGAGGTCGCGCCCTCAGCTTTGACAGCCAACCGCGCAATGCGACCCGTCAGGATCAGCTCCCTTGTCCGCCAACTGGTGAAAAGGAAAAGCGGCGCCAGATGGCCCTCGGGGGGGGTGTGGGGGGAAAGGGCCGACCTGGTCGCCGCAGTCAGTAACCACGTTATGATCGCTGTAAGTAGGTTCCAGATCGCTGAAAGGAACTTCACTCCGAGATCAAGTTTTCGTGTGTTGGCGGCGAATAACATTGCGCTGACGATAGTCTTGAATCTCTCGACAACAATGAACCGACCAGCGCCCTCTGCGAGCCTTTGGCTAGTCTACTCTATCTCGCCTCTGATCTTCTCGGAGCCGATCAATTTCCCGGAGTGCCCGGACTAAAAATGCTGCCGTAAAGCTGATTTGGTGGCCCGCTTGTCCACGTCGCGGGCGGCCCTTGATTGGGTTTTGAGCCTAAACAGCGGCGGCGTCAATTTCGGTGTCATCTCGCATTGGCGTCGCCAACCATTGCGCTGCTCCACTTGGGGCTGGTTGTCAGGGGCTGATCGTCGATCTTGTATCGCGGGAAACGTTTCAAGGCCCTCGCCATGTCTTCGATGGTCGGCTTCTCATATTCATCGGCAACCGCCCTGGTGGCGTGGCCGCAGATGGTGTCACGTACCACCTTCTCAATCCCTGCTCTTGCCGCTCTCTGTTTGAAAGTGTGGCGCCATGCGTGATTGGGTTGGATATCAGGATCGGTCACCCCCAGCTCACGAACCCACTGAGCAAGCCTTTCGCGCGTCTTCACATAGCGCGGGCGCTTTGGTTTGGTGATATCCGTGTTGCCGCGCGCATCCTTTGCTGGGTCATAGAATAGTGATCCGCTCGCCCTCGCGTTTACATAATCGAGGAAGCCCTGTTCAATCACATGGTCATGAATTGGTATCGTGCGAGGCATCGAGCCTTTTACGGCCCCGGCTTCAGGCTTGATCTTCATCACAACGTAGCCGTCGTACTGCTCAATGTCTTGGCCGCGCAACTGCGTGATTTCACCGGCCCTCGCCCCGCTATAAGCGCAGAGCCATGGCACCCAGCGGCAAGCGGCCTGGAACCGCCGTTTGGTGTCTTTGATTGCCAAGGCTGCCTTCAGGATTACCTGTTGCTCTTTGTCAGAGAATGCCTTGCCGTCTTCTCGGTTGATCACCTTCTTTGGGACGCGGATAGACACCTGCGCGAACGGGTTCGCTGCAATGTGCTTCTCGGTCAGCGCCCACGCAAATACGGTCTTTGCGGCCGTCGCCCATATATCGCTGACTGTACGTCGGCCACGTTTGTCGGTGACCAACGACGTTGCCCAGCGCTGTGCATCCTCAGCGGAGAGCGTGTCTATGTCCCGACCGTCGAGGTGCTTGTCCAACGTGGTGAAGACGACGCGCCATCGGTTGACCGTGGACTGTGCAGGCTTCGCAGCCTTAATGTAAGCCTCAAACAGTTCCAGGCATGTCTTGCCTGCCCCGCGCGCGACAGGCTCTGTTTTGCGATACGCAGGCAAGGTGGGTAGGTGGAGATCAGGGGAATAGTCGCCAGCCGCCATGCGTTTCAATTGGCTAGTGGCTGTTAAAAACTCCCAAAGCACCCTATCAAGGAACAACGTCATTGCGGCGGGTGTCAACACCTCGCCTCTGCTCGCTAGAAATTGGGCGGTTTCGGCTTTATCGGCGATGATGGGGTGTGTGTCTTTGCGGACTTCCGGCGCTCCCCAAGCGATTTCCTCTGGGTCACCGCCGGCTGCCGCTTCGAGTTCATCCATCACAGCCCATTGCCAAGCAAGCCAGCCATCAGGTTCTCCCGGATTTTTTTCGTGCTGACCGACATACCACCGGTACCATTCGCCGGCCAATGCGCGGGCTTGACGCTCCGTTAGGTCGTGCCCTTCGCCTCGCCGCTGGGCGCGTAGCGTCGCGAAGCGGCTTTCGATCTCCGCTACCCACTCCGAGTGGTCCGCCTTCGCCTTCGATAGCGAAAGGCTTGCCGGCCGATGAAAAAGTTCTTCCCAGCGCTTGCCATACAGCGCTTGGTACTCGTCTCTCACGTCCTCGGGGATGCCGATCCGGGCTCTGTATGCCCCTGACTTTGTGCGCGTCAAACTCGACATTCGGAACGCCATTTGTATTGCCCTTTTGTATTCAAGGGCTGGCCGAATGCCTAGCAAATTCAGTAAGTTGTTGCCACTACGAGAGAACTATTTGTAGTGGTGCGGTCGAGAGGATACTGCACCTTACCCTCGGTCAACGGCAACTTATGCCCAATTCACAACGAAAACCTCAAATGCCTGTCTTCCGTTATGCACTCAGCTGTGTACCCGCCTTGTGTACTCTGGGCAAGGTCCGCGAGCTACTGGGTAGCGCGAAGGCGGTCGTTGTCCAATACGTGGATATCGCACCGTCCGCACGGTTTCCATATACTTGCCGGAACGCACAAACCGGGAAGGAACCCATGACGATCCTGGAACGCGAGTTTTACCGCAGCGCGCGGGGACCAGCCCCGGCCGATGAAGACACGTGGCGACTGGTCTTTGACCAAAGCGCTAAGCGCCTATTCGTGCGGCACGAATGGCACGCTATGAGGCACGCGGGCACGGACGAATTCACGCTCGACGAGTTTCTCATCCAGCGTGGCGCCGCGCCGGAAGCCTTGTTGGCGCTTCTGTTCGACCGGGTTACTGCAGAAACCTAGAGTCCCTGCTGAGTGGAGGTCGGAGGGCGGCGGCGCCCCTCAGCCCCAATGGGCCCCACAGACTCCTAGGAGACTCACTGGCGCGTTTTGGAGGCTGGCCGCTAC
>JASHRR010000712.1 GCA_030037185.1 Xanthobacteraceae bacterium
TTGGCCGGCCTGCCGCTGACCGGGCGACCACGCCCCGGCAAGGTTGCGCAGCGTGAGTAAAGTTGGCAGTAAACGCAGGCGTGACGGGAGACGCCATTGCATTGGCAACAAACGTTGCAAGACCATTGGCAGATGGCACGCAAAGATGATAAGCTAACAATTCGTGGGGCAAGAATTAAAATGTATTCGGGAGGCCCTATCAATGAAGTCAACTTAGCCTCACAGTTTTGCTGCCGCCCTGCGGGAGCGGCAGGTTCGCAAAATCGCCCCGAGACGGCGATGCGATCGCGTTGACGCAGATCCCCGTTGACCCAACGGACACGAGTTGATAGTCGCCCACAATAACAAGCACATACCCGCGATATGCCAATCCGGGTAGGGGGGAGTTATATGCATCTGATCCCGCATTCTTGGTCGCACCTGCACATTCTCGTCAGCGTCTTCCCGTCGGTCGGGCTTGTTTTTGTGCTCGGCTTTTACATCACGGGGTTGGCCACGAAGAATGAGGTGATCAAGCGAAGCTGCCTCGTCATGTTTGGCGTTTTAGCCCTGTTGGCGGTCCCGACTTTCTTCAGCGGCCTCCAGTCAATGGGGATTTTCGCCGAGGACGCCAAGGTTTCGCAGAGCGTGTTGAATGCCCATTATTATTGGGGAATGGGCGCGATTGCGATCCTGTTGATCACCGGCGGCTACGCCGCGGTTGAGCTGTGGCGCGTCGGCAAGCCGTCCGAACAGACGCTCTCGGTGTTGCTGGGTCTCGCCGGCCTCACCTTGATTCTGATGATCGTCACCGATGAGTTGGGCTGGGAGATCAACCACCACGAATTGGAGCGGGTGGTGACGCCGGCGCAGGCAGCCACGGCGACGTCGCAGACGTGGTCGCACGTGCACATGATCTTGAACCACTTCCCGACCGTCGGATGGGTGATGGCGCTGACCTTCTACATCATCGCGCTGGTCGCGAACAACGATGGGTTAAAGCGCGCAAGCCTCGCGGTGTTCGTCATCCTTGGCATCGTCGGCGTTCCGACCTATGTCACCGGCGCCGCGGCCATGTGGGCGCTGACCGTCCCGCCGATCCCAGGGATCTCCAAGGCGGTCATCAATGCCCATCGCGATTTTGCATTGTGGACGCTGTTCGGCCTCGGATTCACCGGTATCGCTTCGTGGATCGAGATTTGGCGCTATCGCTACATCGGGCGCTTTTCCAAGACGTCGCTTTATCTGGTCCTGGTCTTCGCGATCATCACGCTCGGCATAATGGCCGAAACCGGGCACCGCGGCGGGCAGATCAATCACCCGGAAATCCGCGTGGCGACCGATGTGCTGCCGACCGATCCGACGGCTGGGGTCTCCCCTGCGATCGAGCAGCTCATCAATAACGTGATCTGGTTCGTGCCGTGGCAAACCGTGCATTTCTTCGGCTTCACGATGATCTTCGCGACCGTGCTCATTGTCGTGCTGCGCATCCTGGGCTTCTGGAAGGCGGTGCCGTTCTCGGCCGTGCACCGCTTGCTCCCGATCGGAGTGCTGGCGGTGGGGATGAATGTTTTTACCGGCATGCTGATGATGCTCGCCGATACCTACCGCTACGTGGTGAACGACTACACATTCGCGCCCAAGATCGCTTTCATTCCGATCGGCGCAACGGCGATTCTGTATTTCTCCTTGTCGGACCGGCTGTGGAAGCTCAAGGCGGGAGAGGATGCTCCTCCGCTCGCCAAGGCGGTCGCCATCCTGGTGTTCGTGTGCTGGACGGGTGTGATCGCCTGCGGCCGCCTGCTGCCATATCTCTAATCAGGAGAGAGCGCCGATGACCAACAGTATGAACATTCTTCTGATGGTGCTTACCGTCAATGCCTGCGTTCTCACCGTTGCTGTCGTTGCACTGTACCGCCTGAACAAGGCTGTGGACCAGTTCGACCACTAGCGCATCACCGCGGGCATCACAATCGAGGAGGTTGAACAGTGCTCCAGTATCTGGAAAATTCGTCATTCTCAGAATGGGCGAGAGGCGAGTCGTTGTGGGGCTGGCCGTTCGCGCTGACGGTGCACGCCTGGGGAACCGCGATCGTCATCGGCTTCATCTTCATCTTTGGACTGCGACTGCTCGGATTCTTCAGCACCATACCGATGACGTCGCTCAGCAGACTAACCCCGGTCGTTTGGATTGCGGTGGCGATGCAGGTCTGCAGCGGCTTCACCCTGTGGATGACGAAGCCATCGAAGTACATCACTGACGGCGCGTTTCTGATAAAGTTCAGCCTGGTTTGCGTCGGCCTTGTGGTGACCTGGTTCTATTTCCGCGCATTGCGGCGAGAGAGCCCGGAGTGGCAGGCCAAAGGCGCCGTCTCCCGGCGGGGATACCGGTTCGTCGCTGCGACCATGGCTCTGTGGGCCGCGGTTCTGGTCGCCGGGCGGCTGACCGCGTATCTAGGGCAGCTTTACGCGCAGTAGGCGAAACCCCTTGATGCTGCTCGACGCCGGCGGGAACGAACGGGCCAAGCGCCCGGTGAGTGTCCGCCGATACCGTCGGCCGCTAAATCTTGTAAGATTG
>JASHRR010000087.1 GCA_030037185.1 Xanthobacteraceae bacterium
CGCGGCCGGCCACTCACGGACCATGCCACGATCATCGATCTGATCGCGTCGACGTCGACCAAGACCGGACTCACAGTCGAGGCTGTCCTCGACACTACGGTCTACGAGAAGGGCATCAAGATTGCCAATGCCGAGATGAAACGCCTCAACATCCGCGGTGATGCGTTCCATCCGGAATGGAATTATATCATCATACCCGATCGAAATCGTAGCAGTTATTTTTGCGGGTATCCTAATTGGTATGATGACGAAGAAACAGGTAAAGGCAGTCTTGCTGACCGGACCTCGTGAATGGCAGCAAGGATGGCCGAACCGCAAGCCGAGGCTGAGTTCGGGTCGCATGCCGGGATGAACTGGGGCGCGCGACGACGCTTAAGCTTAAGCGGAGGTGGCGGGCGACGCGGAGACCGAGGCGGCGTTTCGCAACGTTCCGCCGCAAGCCGTCAGGCCGATCGCTCGCAAAATCGCTGCCGATAGCCGTGCAACCGGCGTGGGCGTGGCCATTGAGTTTCGACATCACTTTCGTCGGCTAATCAACCGCCAGCAGCAGCGCCCCGATTCGCCGACGTTCTGCGAGCAGGATGTTGTAGGTGCGCACCGCCGCGCCGGTGGACATGGATTCGAGCACGATGCGCCGCGCCCGGAACGCCTCGTGCAGCGGCGTCGGCATGGCGAGAAAATCTTTTCCGGTACCGATCAGGAAATGATCGATCGCACTCTGCGGGGTCCCGGGATCAAGCGCCCGCGCCAGCGCGGCTTCGTCGATCTCGCTCGCCGACGCCACCGGGCTTGCCCAGATGCCGTTCGGCAGGCACAGCAACGAGCCCCGGTGGGACATGCCGGCGAAGCGAAAACCGCCGTTGCCATAGGCGTCGATCGGAGCCGGATTGGGAAGGTGGGGGTCGGCCGCGTTCATGGCGACCGCCGGGCAGCTCTCCCCCCTGGCCGGGGGGACGCATCGCTGCGAGCCGGTCCCGTCGATCTGGCCCGCATGTTGACGCTTGCGTATAAACAGGAGACGAAAAAGACTGTTAGCCCTTCTCGCATAAAGCGTGCACCGCCTGCCGTCACACCGGTTGAAGCGTTTGTGTCACCGGCACGCTCAGCGCCGCGCCCGTGCGGGCGCCGGCGTGCGCGCCGGGACGGTCGGCGGTGACTCCACGGCAATCTCGGGGGCGTCGGGGACGTATTGGCGGCCGGTGCCGACGCCGAGGTAGATGAGTATCGGCGAGGCGATGAACACCGACGTATAGGTGCCGACCAACGCGGCGCCGAACATCATCGTGGCCGTAAATGAGTGGATCGCCTGGCCACCGAACAGCAGCAGCGCCATCAATGCCAACAGCACCGTGACGTGGGTGATGACCGAGCGCGACAGCGTCGCGTTAATCGACACATTGAGCAACTCCGGCATCGGCATCTTCTTGTAGCGCCGCAGCATCTCTCGGATACGGTCGTAGATGACGACGGTGTCGTTGAGGGAGTAGCCGAGGATGGTAAGCAGCGCTGCGATGCTGGTCAGATCGAAATCGATCTGGGTGATCGACATGAAGCCGAGGGTCAGCACGATATCGTGCACATTCGCGATCATGGCGCCGAGCGCAAACTGCCACTCGAACCGAAACCACAGATAGATCAGGATCGCCCCGATCGCGACGAATATCCCAATGATACCCCAATGCAGAAGCTCACCCGACACGCGCGGCCCGACCACCTCGACACGGCGGTAGTCGACGCTGTCGCCAAGCGCATCCCGAACCTTCTGCACCGCCGCCTGCTGGGCCTGCTCGCCGCCTGGCTGCTGGGCAAGCCGGATCAGCACATTTTCCGGTCCTCCGAATTCCTGGAGCTGCACCTCGCCGAGGCCGAGTTCGTTGAGCGTCGCTCTCATCTTGCCGACATCGGCCGGACCGGTCTTGCTCTGCACCTCGATGAGGGTGCCGCCGATGAAGTCGATGCCGAAGTTCAGACCATGGGCGAAGTAAAGCAGGATGGCAACAATCGACAGCATCGCCGAGATCGGGAAACTTATCCGGCGGAAACGGATGAAATCGAAATTGGTATTGTCGGGTACGATGCGGAGGAGGCGCACGTTCTTGGTTCCTGGCGGCCGTATGGTTCAACTTGAAAGTGTCGTTCCGGGACGCGGGCTTTCGCCCGCCAGCCCGCAATCCATAACCGCCGGCCGAGGTTATGGATTGCGGGCTCGCCGCCTAGCGGCGGCGCCCCGGATTGACCAGACCGGGTTTTGTGCTCGGCGCCGCGCGGATGATCGGTTTCATCGGATCGTCCGCTAAATCGGCACCGTTTGGGGACGCACCGTGCGCACCCACCACGCCATGATCAGCCGCGTCATGGTGAAGGCCGTGAACAGCGTGGTTATGATGCCGACCCCGAGCGTCACGGCAAAACCTTTAACCGGCCCGGTGCCGATAAAGAACAGCACCGCGGCGGCAATGAAGGTCGTGATGTTGGAATCAAGGATGGTGGCAAGGGCGCGGGTGAACCCGGCATCGATTGCCGTGATGGCGCTGCGGCCGTTGCGCACTTCCTCGCGGATGCGTTCGTAGATCAGCACATTGGAATCGACCGCTATGCCGACCGTCAGGACGATGCCGGCGATGCCCGGCAGTGTCAGGGTCGCACTGAGGAACGACAGGACGCCGAGGATCATCACCACGTTCACGGCCACCGCAATATTGGCGAAAAGGCCAAACAGCGCATAGGTCGCCAGCATGAACAGCACCACCAGGGCCGCGCCCGCGATCGAGGCGTGCTCGCCGGCCTTGATCGAATCAAGACCGAGACCCGGCCCGACCACCCGCTGCTCAATTACGGTGAGCTTCGCCGGCAACGCACCAGCACGCAGCAAAATCGCCAGGCTGTTGGCGCTCTCCACGGTGAAGTCGCCGGAAATCTGCCCTGCCCCGCCGAGGATCGGCTCGCGGATCACCGGCGCCGATATCACCTCGTTATCCAGCACGATGGCGAACGGGCGTCCGACATTCTCCTGGGTGGCGCGCCCGAACCTGCGCGCGCCGGTACTGTTGAACTTGAAGTTGACGATCGGCTCGTTCGTGCGCTGATCGAATGAGGCCTGGGCATCAGTGAGGTCGGCGCCTTCCACCAGCGCCTGCTTTTTGACCAGAACCGGAATCATCTGGTCGCCCTGCTTCTCAAAGAGCACTTCGCTGTCCGAAGGCGCGCGGCCCTGCAAGGCATCCTGGGCGCTCATCGAAGTGTCGACCATGCGGAATTCAAGCTTCGCTGTCTTGCCCAAAATTTCAAGCAGTTGCCGCGGGTCGCCGAGACCCGGCACCTGTACCAGGATGCGGTCAGTGCCTTCACGCTGTACGGTCGGCTCGACAAGCCCGAGTTCGTTGACGCGCTTTTCGATGATGGGGACCGACTGGTCGATGGTCTGCCGTGTGCGCTCGAGCATGGCGGCGTCGGTCGGGGTAAGGCGCACGAGCCCGCCGCCGGCATCGATGACATCGAGCGTGCGCACGCCATTGCCCTGCAGCACGCCGCCCAAAGGTTGCGACAGAGCCCGCAGTTTGGCGAACGCTGCTGAAAAGTCGGGGCCCTCGCGCAGCCGCACCTCGACGCTGTTGCCGCGCACCGCCGGAGCTTGCGCCCAGGTTATGCGGGATTCGCGCAACGTCCGCTGGACTTCGTCACGCAGCGAACTGAGGCGTTGCTTACTGATATCGTTGCGGTCGACCTCCAGCAGGATATGCGAGCCACCCTGAAGATCGAGGCCGAGCACGAGGCGGCGCTGCGCCCACGCGGGCCAGTTCTTGACGGTCTGCTCGGAGAAGAAATTCGGTATGGTGAAGGCACACACCACCAGCGCGGTGACCAGGATCGCCGCGGCCTTTGCACGCGAGAAATACAACATCGCCGTCCTCCCGGTCCGCCGTTCCGCCGCTAGGCCGGTTCGGCGGATAGATTTAAATCCGCCTCAGCCCTAGCCCGCGCCCTTTTCGTCCTTGACCGGCTCGCTCTTCGCCCGCACGTCGGCCACCATGCTGCGCACCTGCCGCACCCGCACGCCGTCGGCGATTTCGATCTCGACCTGGTCCTCGTCCACCACCTTGGTCACCTTTCCGACGAGCCCGCCCGAAGTGACGAGTACGTCGCCGCGGCGCACATTCTTCACCATCTCCTGGTGCTGCTTGGCCCGCTTCTGCTGCGGCCGCAGAATGAGGAAATACATGATGACAAAAATAAGCGCAAAAGGCAGCAGCTGAAGAAGCATGTCCGGGCTGGTGCCTCCCACGCCTTGTGCGTAGGCGGGTGTGATCATGCGCGCAAATTCTCCTTTGCGGGTAGTCTAGATCGTCCGCCAGGCCCGAAAACCCGCCGAAAACCGCTGTGGGCGAGAGCCGCGCGGACTATAGCGGCCGCCACCCCGATTGCAACGACACAAGGCGCCCTTCAACTCCGGCCGGAGGGCGGCGTACCCCGACGCCCCGAAACGCGGCGCCGACAGGGAAGGGACGCCTTGCGACATCACCCCTACCCCGCTATTGGGAGCCGACCACGAAGGCACCTCCATGTCGCTCCCCAGGAAACCCCTCGTTCCGCCCGCCCTGGTTTCGTCCACCGTTCCGGCGGATGTCTTCGAGCGCATCGCCAACGCTCTGGAGCGCCTTGCGCCGCCCCATCCCCGGCCGCCGGATTTTACCACCGCCAATGCTTACATCTGGTATCCATCCGGCCACACGCTAGTCCCGGTTCCCCGCGTCAACCGCGTTGATATGTCGCTTCTCAAGGGCATCGACCGGATGCGCGATATCCTTCTGGAGAATACCGAGAGGTTCGCCCATGGCCTGCCGGCCAACAATGCCCTGCTGTGGGGTGCCCGCGGCATGGGAAAGTCGTCCCTGGTGAAGGCCGTCCACGCGGCGGTGAATGCGAGCCTGGGGCCCGATGGGCTGCTCAAGCTCGTCGAAATCCACCGCGAGGATATCGAAAGCCTGCCCGACCTGATGACGCTGCTGCGGGGCGCGCCGTACCGGTTCCTGGTGTTCTGCGACGACCTCTCCTTCGATGGCCAGGATACCTCGTATAAATCCCTCAAGGCGCTGCTCGAAGGCGGCATTGAGGGCCGGCCCGACAACGTCATCCTCTACGCCACCTCCAACCGGCGGCACCTGCTCTCCCGCGACATGATCGAGAATGAACGCGCCAGCGCCATCAATCCGGGCGAAGCGGTTGAGGAGAAGGTGTCGCTGTCGGACCGCTTCGGCCTTTGGCTCGGTTTTCACCGTTGCAGCCAAGACGAATTCCTCGCCATGGTGGACGGCTATGTCCATTACTATGGCGTGCCGGTCGATGCTGCAATCGTGCGACGCGAGGCGCTCGAATGGGCAAGCACGCGCGGATCGCGCTCCGGCCGCGTTGCCTGGCAATACGTTCAAGACCTCGCCGGCCGTGTTGGGGTGATGCTGAGGGAGAGGTGAAGGAGGCGAGGTCGGCAAAGGATTCGCTAGGCCGATGTCGATTCCGGACGGGATCTGTCGGCGGCCGCATGCCGCGACGGGTCGCTCAGTGGCTGCCGCCAGGCGGCGCCGATCGCTGCGGGATGGCCGCCGACCGCCCGGCGGGTGACTTAAAAACTTACCGGGCAAGCGATGCGTGCCGACGCCGCGGCAAACCCCTGGGGCAAAATTTTGAAGGCAACACTTCGCCGCTGTTGAGGTTGAGTGATGCAACGGTGAGGGTCTTGCCTTTCTGCATCCGCCGTGGTGCGACCGTGTGGAGTGACACCGACAGCAGACAGTCCGGTGGCGTGCAGGCCGACAAGGCGCCGCCCTTGGCCGGGGTCCCTTGTCATCGAGCGAGAGGATCGCGCCGGAATCGAGCTTCAATCCTTCGATCCTTCGGCGTCCGGGCTGGATTTCGAAGATCGGTTGCTTGGTCCGGGTGGCGCCCTGGCCTGCAGCAGCAGGCATTGCTTGTGCCCTTCCAAGAGCCGGCAGTTGACGGTCGAGTCGCCACAGGTTCGCTTATCGATGAATGCACCGTTGGGAAGCTGTGCGGCCAGCACCGCCGGTGAGCCACGAATTTTTGATTTGCCGGTCCAGGTTTTCGGGGCTGCGCCGGGTAGCGGGCTGCCGGGCCGACACCGCGCTGCCGGCGTTCAGAAGGCAGGCGAGCACGCCCGCAAAAATGGCAGGTGCAGGCGCGACATGGTCAAGAGCTCCCTGACGGCGCCGCAGCTCACCACACTGACGTTATTTCTGTGAATGGTTCGATACCATTGCGAAAATTAATTGGCAAAAACGTATGCCTGACGGCTTAAGCGTGGAACAAGCAAAACCCGTATGTGTCGTTTTGCCTCGTCGTGGCCCTGATCCGGTGCGATAATCTCGCGTGCTGGGAACGGCCCGCCCGAAATAACGCACCAGCGACGCAGCGGGCCTCTCGCGCCGGCTCGCAGCAGCCGACCGGCTCAGCCGAGTTTGACAGTTCGCCGCCAGCGGCGGCAAGCGCAAAGCGAGCCGCCGCGCCCGGCAAGCCTGCCCAGCGGCCGAGCTGTGGCGAGGCGGCTGGCATGGGCAAGTCGGAATTTGGCCTGCCGAAATTTGCAGAACGAGGGAGGATCATATGAGAACTCTGGCACTGTGGGCGGCGCTCGTCGCCCTTTCGTCGGCTGCTGGCGCAGCGGAAAAGCCTATCACGCTGACGTGCAGCGGGACGTGGAAAAGCGACGGTCCTGTGTTCGGCAAACGCGATGGCTCGGTTGATGGCACGAGGTTCGCTATCGACCTCAACACCAGGACTATTGTCGTCGATACCGGCGTTGTGGGGGCCGACAAGGATGTGAAGCACGTCACGCGAGCCACCAGGACGCGCATCGAATACCGGGGCGAGACGGTACAACAGGGTGGGAAACTCAACGAACGTGGCGTATTCGACAGGACAACGGGCGCTTTCACGGGATCGTCGCTTTTTGTGTCGGATGGGAAAACTCAGCCGGCCGGCAAGTATGTCTGGAATTCGGCCTTGACTTGCACCGGCGATGACCCCCGGCAGCGCCGCAAGTAGCCGCCTAGGGCCCGGGCGCCGGGCCACCAGATCCTCCACCGTCTCCGCTGGGCATTGCTCCTCCGTCGGGCGCCACGCGTGTGCCTCGCCGCGAGCCTGGCTTGCCGGGCGCTCCCGCGTTTGACATCAACCGATCCGCTTCGACAGCGGCTCGCTTACTCGCCTCGCGCAATCACACCTATCGAAATCTCGTTCCGATCTATTTCCGCAGCGTTCTGTGACCGTGAGACAGCGCTTGGTATGATGGTGCCTGAGAACGGTAAGGCCGCTGACCTTGGTGAGGCCCGAGATCGTCTTGCTGTGGCGGCTTGAGCGAGTTCGGGAGCAAGGACGGCAGGAGAGCTGGAATCGCCGGCCATAAAGTCGCGGGCGATCGCCTCCGTCGCCAGGGCCAGAATGATGGTCGCCAAACAGCAAAATCGCCTGGACTCAGCGCTGGCTGGATTGCGACGCGATGCGCCGTAATTGGATCGTCGGTATTGACGTCCTCACTACTTTTGCCGGACCTCACCATGCCGAACGGCGCTAGCCAATTGATCATGTATTAGGCCATATTAAAAGGAAATGTCCGTTGGATGAACCTCGGTACAAACTGGCGGTTTCGGTTGCCAAATGACTTATTGAACGCAACAGGTTTAAAGACTTTCATGAAAACGAGAATGTCTAACGGTGAAGGGGGCCGTGGCGGCTTTTTGAGTCTACAGAACAGCGATTTCGCCGCTCCACCGCGTATCGCCAGGTTATGCGCAAAACTTACCCGTGGCGAACGTGAATTCAGATTAATAATACTTATGATCTCGTAATCTAAACATAGTTCGCTCGGTGAAGAAGACTTATCCTTGATTCACGTAGGAATTAGTGCCTAGCGCAATCTAACGAAAAGTTAAGTTTCATTTCTGCATCTTCTCGGTACGATATGGCCACTATGGGCAACGTCTTGGACCTATCGACAGAATCGTTGGCAATCTGTTTGATAGTCCTTGTTTGCATTGTCGTGCTGGCAGTGTTTTGGTTCATCCGAGTTGCACAAAGAGAGCTTTGAAAGAGCCGGTATGTCGGCTCTTATGCGCGGGAGCGCGTACGGCGGCTAAAACCCAACCCGGACGGCGAACACGAGTACCAGCAGACGAGATCGCGCGGTCCAAGAGCGCGTCTATCGTCCGCCCGGACAACGCGCGCGCAAAATGTCTGCCGCTCAACACAGTTCGGCTTCTGTGGTCGCCGGGCGCGCGGCGACCACAGCGCGGCGTCGAACCATCCCCGGCTCGGCGAGAGTGCCCTTTCGCCAAGTGCCGCTGTAAACCGGCCTGATGTTGTTTCAATCGCGATCCGATTTTGACCACGTTGCGAGCATGTCATGCCGGCGTAGGCCGATCGGTGAACACCGTGGCAATACCGAACGCGGCCGCCTCGTACACGACGAAGTCTTGCAACTGCCGGAACGCCAAGCGATGCGGGCCGCACCCGCAGGGCCGCTTTGATGCGCGTGCGAATGTTGGTGAGGTGATTAGGATGGCGCGCCCATCGATGCGCAGCGCCTGTGCGAGGATGTGCGCGCTCGCCGCTGTCTGCCAGAGACCTTAGGGGCTCTCTGGCGCTGCTGGAGCCGTTGGGCTGAAGAGGGCAGGCAGCGAAGGAAAGATACCGGTCACACGGGTGACGAAGCGCGGCTCACACCGGCGACGAAGCTCGCGGCCGCCCGGAGCTTGCCGGCGCTGACAGCGAGGTTTGTGAGCTCCTGGTCCAGCTCACGGGAACGGGCAGCCCCCGGAGAGGAAGGGCTCGCCGTTGAAACCCGACGAGAGCTCCTCTCTTCGTGAAGCCATGAAGCTTTTGGCAAATCTCCAACTCGCGCCAGGTCGGCACCTGTTTGGCACGCTTGAGCGCTGCAGCGCTGCTGTAACGCGATTTCGCAGCTTGGCCGCGAGCCGGGCGCTAGGCGCAAGTTGACCCTGTCAAAAGCTGCTTTATTTCCGTCGGGAGTTTGACCTGACTGCCAGGCCGTTATCCGCTGTATTGCAAGGGTGGCCGGCGCCTATGCGCCGCAGCAGACCAACACGCGGGAGGGGATCGCAGCCGCGAAGGCCTGGGCAGGTGCACATGCGTTCCTGCAAGTGGTCGGATTTGAAGCCGCGAGCGGGAAGGGCTCTCCTCACCTCACTCTTGGCGTCAGAGCGGGTCGCTTCAAGAACGTCCATGCTTGGTCCGCGAGGCCGGGGATGCTGTAGCGCTGGCCGCTTTGCCGGCGGCGAGAGCCTCACAGAGGGTGAAGCGTCGCCGAGGTCGTCATGGCCGAGCGGTTGAGCGTGCGAGCCCCTCGCTTTAGCGAGGAAGGCATCACTTGACCACATCGTCATTGAGCTTCATGACTGTTCCCCGCCGCGCATCGCGAACAGCGGTCGGCACCCGCAGCGACCGAGGGTTGAGCAGCATGATCAGATTTCACCTCCAGCCAGAAGATTTCCAATGAGCACAGACGCCTCCCGCTTTGTCATCCCGCCCCCGCCGCAAGCCGCGCTTGCGATCGCCGGCAGCGAGGCGTTGTTTGCTGTGCGCCGGATCTGGTGCGTCGGCCGCAATTATCTCGAGCACATCAA
>JASHRR010000713.1 GCA_030037185.1 Xanthobacteraceae bacterium
CGGAAGCGCAGGGTGATCGCGAGCTGCCGCGGCTCGGCGGTCCGATCGGCGTCCCGCCGATCTTCTCCGATTATTACAAGTTAATGACGGATCTGTTGGTTCTCGCCTGGCAGACTGACATGACCCGGGTCTGTACATTCCAGGTCGGCCATGAGATGAGCGGGCGCGCCTATCCGGAGCTCGGATTCGGGGACGCCCATCATTCCGTCACCCATCACCAGGGCGATCCCGACAAGATCGCGAAGGTCGTGCAGATCAACATCTTCCATGCGAAGATGCTGGCCTATTATCTCGACAAGCTGCGTTCCACCACGGATGGCGACGGTTCTCTGCTCGATCACGCGCTCATCCTTTACGGCGGCGCGTTGAGCGACGGCAATCTGCATCTCTATACGGACCTGCCGCTCTTGCTTGTCGCTGGCGGAGTTGCCAGGATCAAGGGCGGACGACATGTCCGCTATCCTCGCGGCACACCGATGGGGAATTTGCTCCTCACCATGCTGGACAAGGCAAGTGTGCCCTACGTTGAAAAACTGGGCGACAGCACCGGGAGACTTGAACTGACCTCCGCTTAAGCGGGTATCATGTTGATCCAGCTCAGAGCGTCACGACCATGCATTCCGGCAGCAAGGAAAGCGTATTGTAGCCGGGCCATGATAATTGAACGCAAACGGAACATGTTCTGGGGAACCACGATGCACATCAGGTCAATCAGACTGATGTTGCCGCTGAGCGTGGCACTCTTTACGGGCGCCGCGCCAGCCGCCGACACCACCAGTCTGTCGCTGGTAGATGCCGCAAGGCAGGGGGACCGGCAAGCCGTGCGTTCCCTGCTGAACGGCGGCGCAAAGACCGACATCGCCGGGGCGGACGGCATGACTGCTTTGATCTGGGCGGCCCATCGCAACGACGCTGAGATGGCGGATCTTCTCTTGCGTGCCGGCGCGGACGTCAAGGCTGCCAACGACTATGGAGTGACGGCAGTTTACGCAGCCGCAGCGAACGCCGATCCGGAAATCACCGCAAAGCTGCTGGCAGCCGGCGCGGATGCCAATACGCCCCTATTGTCCGGCGAGACGCCGCTCATGGAAGCGGCCGAGCGTGGCAATCTCGAAACGTTGCGGGTGTTGTTGTCGCGCGGCGCGAATCCCAACGCACGGGAAGCAAATGGCGGGCAAACCGCGTTGATGTGGGCGATATCGGAACGCCAGTCCGCGGTCACCGAGGAGCTGGTGCGGCGTGGCGCTGACGTTCACGCCCGCTCGAACAATGGATTCACCGCGTTGATGTTCGCTGCCCAGCTTGGCGATGCCGATTCCGCGCGCCTCTTGCTAGGCGGCGGCGCGAACCCAAACGACATCATGCCGAAAACCGGTTTGACGCCCTTGATTATCGCCGCAGCCATGGGCCGCACCAAGGTCGCAGCGCTGCTGCTCGAGATGGGAGCCAATCCCGACGCCGTCGATGCCGACGGGTTCACGCCTTTGCACCACGCAGCGAGGAACAAGCAAGCGGTTGATATCGTCAGGTCGCTGCTGCGGCACCGCGCAAAACCGGATGTCCGTCTCAGCCAGCAGAAGCCCACTGTCGCCGCTTCCGGCATTGTACTGCAGGGCGCGACACCGCTTGCCTTGGCTGCAGAGATCAATAACCTTGATGCCGTCAAGGTGTTAGCAGATGGTGGGGCTAATCCGTTAATTCCCACCGAGCAGAACACAACGCCGCTGATGCTGGCGGCCGGGGCCGGGACAGATCTCGCCAGGCCGAGAGCCCCCGAAGAACGGGCGATGGCACTCCAGACGGCAAGATTCCTCGTGGAACGCGGCGCCGACGTGAACGCCGCCGGAGAATTTGGCTGGACGGCGCTCCATGCGGCCGCCTATCAGGGGTTGAATGACGTGATTGAATTCCTGGCCGGCCATGGAGCGAACCTTGATCTGAAGGACCGCTTCGGCCAGACGCCCCTGAGCATTTCCTATGCCATTATTACGCGGGATATTGGCGACGCCTACTATCAGACCCCGCGGGTCTTCCGCCGGGATACAGCCGACCTTCTCCTCAAACTCGGCGCCACTCCCCTTGACAGATCCGGCGTCGTGGGCGTTGTTCTCCGTCCTGCCGAATAGCTCATTTCCCGTGGCCATTTAATCCGAGGGTATCGCGCCTGGCATAGTATCTCTCCTGCTGGGCCACGTTTGCGCTGTCATCATTCCGCTTGGATTTGCATCTGCACGCCAGCGTACCGAACTTGGGCGAAGCCACGCTCGCGCGAATGACCCGGCAAGTCGGGAAGAACCCGGTCTCAAAACCATCAACGCCGAAGTTACCCTCGATGCTCGGTTGACGTGAGCTGTCCTGCTACTCCATTCGCACGTTCTTGGTGAAATCATAATCCAGGCTGCTTTCGCTTTCGAAGCGCCAGCTTGCCCGCTTGGCGTCATAACCGCCCGCAAAGACCTTGGACAGGAAGCGCTGTTGCGCGGCCCATCCGGCCTCGGCCTGCGGCTTGCGGTAGCGGCCCGGCATGGTGTCGTTGAGCCAGCCGTGCGGCGCGCCATCGTAGATGTGAATGTCATAGCTCTTGCGGTTGGCCTCGAGGCAGTTGCGAAAACGTTGCACGTCCTCAATCGAGATAATGTGGTCGGCTTCGCCGAAGGCCGCGAAGACCGGGCAGGCAAGCGCCGCAATCACCGCCTCGAGCGGCTTGGGCTGCGACTTGTTTACCTCCCATTCACGCTTCGACGCGGCGCCGTACCACACGACCGCGGCGCTGATCGGCACCTCGGCAGCGAAGACGAGCGGATGACGCCCCGTCTGGCAATAGCCGGCCACAGCGATTTTGCTAAGATCCGCGGCGGCGTGCTTGGTCAGCGCCCTGACGCCAGCCTTGATCAGCTCCACAGCCTCAGGGTCGGTAAGGTCGTATCGTGCGTTGCCCGCGTTGAGAGCGGCCTGGTCGGGATGACGGAAAAAGAAATTTGGCGCCAACACGGCGTAACCATCGCGCGCACAGCGCGTCGCCTGATCGCGCGTGTGGCGTACGAGGCCGTAACGCTCGTGCATCAGGATTATGGTTGGGAGGTTTTGACCACCAACCGGATGTGCCAACACCGCCGGCATGCCGTTGTCGCAAGTAATGTCTTGCGTGGTGATGTTGCCGACGCTCTGGGCTTCGGCGCTCCTCGGCGAGCCAAGCGCTGCAAAGCCGCCGAGGAGAGCGAGTTTCGCGAAGAATTCGCGCCTTGGGGAGACCGTCATACTGTCCTCCATGCTACTATTGCACTTCAATACCGGGGGATGGGTAGCCACCTATTTGCCCTACCTCGTTACGACCTTGTTGGCGGGCTGTGCAGTGTTTGGCGGTTGTTCCGCCGAAGCGAC
>JASHRR010000714.1 GCA_030037185.1 Xanthobacteraceae bacterium
ATCACCTTGGTGCTGATGTCGGTCTTCATCCCCGCGGCGTTCCTCCCCGGGCTTACTGGACGCATGTTCGCCCAGTTTGCACTCGTGATCGCGGCCACGGCCCTGCTCAGCGCAATCTTGGCAGCGACCCTCAGCCCAACCCAATGTTCACTGCTGCTGCGCCCGCCCGTCCCAGCTGATCAGCGAAACCTATTCTATCGAGGATTCAATTCCCTCTACGATCGGCTGGAGCGCGGGTATACGTGGCTCATTGGTCAGACGGTGCACCACAGCTTCCTCATGGTGCTGTTCGCGCTATTTCTGATGGCAATCGGCATTATCGGCATCGTGCGGGCACCGACTGCGTTCATCCCATACGAAGACCAAGGCTATGGTCTTGTCGCCATACAACTGCCGGACGGCGCGTCAGCCGAGCGCACGCAGCTGACGCTTGACCAGGTAACGCGCATCGCCCAACAGCGGGCGGGTGTCGAGAACGTGATCACCATTTCGGGGATCTCGATACTGGATAACAATGCTACGCTCGCCAATGCAGGTGTGGCGTATCTGGTGTTCAAGCCTTGGAACGAGCGTGGCAAGGCCAAGGGCCAGGACCTCAGATCAATCATGCTCGGCATCCAGTCCCGGCTCTCCGAGCTGACCGATGGAACGGGCTTTGTACTGGTACCGCCGCCGATCCAGGGCGTCGGTAATACCGGTGGCTTCACGATGCAGCTGCTGCAGCGCGACGGCACTTTCGACTATGGCAAGATGTCGGCCGCAGTGCGCGCCGTGACGGAGGCGGCTGAGTCCCAATCCGCGATCGCGCGAACGGTGAGCTCATTCCGGGCTGACTCTCCGCAGCTCGAAGTGATCGTCGACCGCACAAAGGCGGAGACGTTTGGGGTCTCGGTCGGCAGCGTCTACGCCGCGCTGTCGTCCTACCTGGGATCGACCTACGTCAACCAGTTCAACAAATTTGGCCTGACGCTGCAGGTCTATGTGCAAGCCGATTCGCCGTATCGCCTAAACCCCGACGACTTGCTCAAACTCAATGTCAGCAGCTCCAGCGGCGGAACTGTGCCGATCAGAGCGCTGACCGAGATCAGACCCGCGGTCGGCCCCTCCCTGATCAGCTTGTTCAATCGCTATCTCACGGCGACGATCTCCGGGTCGCAGGGGCCGAGCTTCAGCTCTGGGCGGGCGATGGACGTGATGGAGCAGATCGCCGACCACGTCTTGCCATCTGGCACGAGCGTCTCTTGGAGCGGTATGTCCTATCAAGAGCGGGCGGTCGGCAACCAACTCTACGTGGCCTTTGCGTTGTCGTTGCTGCTCGTCTACCTCTGCCTTGCGGGCCAATACGAAAGCTGGCTATTGCCAATGGCCGTGGTGCTGGCGGTGCCGCTTTCGCTGCTTGGTCCGGTCACCGTACTCACCGCGCTCGGCGTCGCCGACAATCTATATGTGCAGATCGGACTGATGCTGCTGATCGCGTTGTCGGCAAAAAATGCCATCCTGATCGTCGAGGTCGCCCGTGAGCAGCGGGCCGCAGGCAAGCCGATACTTGATGCCGCAATTGCCGCGGCGCGCACGCGGTTCCGTCCGATCCTCATGACCTCTTTCGCCTTCCTCCTCGGGGTCCTCCCGCTCCTGACTGCCACGGGTGCCGGCGCAAATGCACGCCAGTCGCTCGGTTTGTCGACCTTCAGCGGGATGGTCGCCTCGACCTGCCTCGCCGTGCTTTTCGTTCCATCTTTCTTCGTGATCATGCAGCGGCTGGAGGAGTACCGGCGTGCTAAGCGTACTGACGTTGTCGCCAGTCCCTCGCAGGTCGCTCACAAGGTTCAGTGAGTGAGACTATGCAGAAATCCCAGCCTTCGGCCGCTCCCGGTGAGCGCGCCCAATTCCACGCACGATGAGTGGCCGATGGCTCAACACAGCAGCGGTCGCTCTGCGAGCAGGAGGCTTCGTTCTGCGTCGATGCAGTCGAGGAAGCGCTTGCAAAATACGGCTGCCCGCAAATCTTCAACACCGATCAGGGCAGCCAGTTCACCAGCGCTGATTTCACCAGCGTGCTGATCAACAACGGCATCTCGATCACATGGACGGCAAGGGCGCATGGCGAGACAATGTCCTTGTCGAGCGCTTCTGGCGAACCATCAAGTACGAGGAAGTCTATCTGCATGCCTATGACAGCGTCGGCCAAGCACGGCAATCGATCGGCCGCTACATCGCCTTCTACAACGCACGGCGACCTCACGCAGCTCTTGACGGCCGTACCCCGGATCAAGCCTACTTCGACCCGCTGCCACTCCGCACGGCAGCATAACCCCGGCCGACGATCCACTTAACGACGCGGAAATTTTGTTCAAAGAAGCGGAGCCACCTCACCTCATTCAAACCGTATGTGTACGCCACTGCGCTGATGAACGGCTTCAAGCCCACCTCGGTCGTCGTTGAAAGCCCGGTCTGCATCGACAACTGGTGTCCACAGAACAGCGGCCTTGGCTACTCAGGTTCGGTCACCCTCACCCAAGCCATCACCCGCTCCATCAATGTCGTGCCGGTGAAACTGTCGATCATGCTTGGCGGCTCCGCCGGGCCGCGCGCCGGACGCGCCAGGATCATCCAGACAGCTCGGCGGATGGGCATCGAGGCGGCGGATGGGCATCGAGGCGCCGTTGCCCGACACCCCGTCGCTGCCGATCGGAGCCGACGAGGTCAAACTGCTCGAACACACGGTCGCCTACGCCACTTTCCCAAACCAAGGTAAGGCCGTGAAGCCGCACGCCATTTTGGAAGTGCGCTCGGGCACGGGCGACACCATCCGGCGCTTTGACCGCGACGAGAGCAAGAAACCTCTTCAGGCAATTCCGCAACAGGTCGCCGCCGACATGGCCATGATGATGAACAAGGTGGTCGAAGAGGGTACCGCGAAGCGCGCGATGCTTGACGACATCAAGGCGGCGGGCAAGACCGGCCCGACCAACTCCTATCGCGACGCCTGGTTCGTCGGCTACACCGGCAACTTCGTGTGCGGCGTGTGG
>JASHRR010000715.1 GCA_030037185.1 Xanthobacteraceae bacterium
AGGCGATCGGCGCATAGGACCTTCTCGCAAGGCGCACATCGGTCACGCGGTCGCCGGCGGCGTCCGCCGGCAGCGCTGCGGACACGCGCACATCTGCGTGCAGGCGTGCGCCGTGCCCGACCTCGACCGCCGCATTGCGCAAACAGATGGCGCGGTCGAGAACGCGACGGCCGCGCTCCGCGATGGCGCTCGCCGACCAGCAGCGTAAGGCGCGGGCCGTCGTTGTGAGCGCATGCGAGAGCGCTGGCCGAACTGCAGGTGCACAAGGCAAGCAGTGATGGCGAGCGCCTCATTGCCGAGGCGGAGCTAGGGCCGGTTGCGCGATCTGGCGACCTTGGTGGGCGCCGACAGTGAGACAATCTTGCGATGGTTCGCGCTTGTGGAGACGCTCTTGCTGGACCCGGGCGCCGTGCTCTTGCTGCTGGCCGCAACGTCGGCGCGGCGGTAGCATGTCGAGATGCCGCAAGCTACTGCCGCCGTCTCAGGCGATCACCTCGTTGGCGAGGGCGAGCAGCGTTGGCGGAGCGGTCAGGCCGATCGTGTTGGCGACGATGCGGCTGACAATCACGAAGCGATGACTCACAGAGAAAGGTCTCATGTCGATGGCAAAGGCCGACCAGGGAGCTGAACTCAAGTTTGTGGTGACGAATACCCTGATCGTTGAAGACATACCGCGTTCAGTGGCGTTCTATCGCGACGTCCTCGGCGCCACCGTACTGCGCGAGGGTGAACCGACGTTTCTGCGGCTCGGCAATATTTGGCTCACTGTTAATGGCGGGGGCGGCGGGACCGACGACAAGCCTGAAGTCGTGGCTTCGCCGCCACGCGATCCCAACGTTGTTAGCATCTTTTTGAACCTTCGCGTGACTGACATCATGCGCTACTACGACCTTTGGTCTTCGCGGGGCGCGAAATTCGTCACTGAACCTAAAGTTCATACGACGGAATTGCGGTGCTACATGCGCGACCCGGACGGCTACCTCATCGAGGTCGGACAAACCACCATGACTCCGGGTCCCCTGGACCTGTACGCGTAAAGCGCAACGCCACGTTGCGGGCCATTGCCTGCGCAGCCGGCCAGCGGGGCGCCGGCCGCGGCGAAAACCCATATTACCCCATATCGCAGGATGGTTGAGCGCCGCAAACCCGCCCTCGCTCAGAGGGATCGCTGCGCCCGATACGCATCGGCTAACCTCGGTGATACATTCACCTCGGTGATACATTCGTTGCTTGCCCCGATATGGCTGCACGAGCACTCGGATGATTGATGATTGGCTGGATTTCAACACATGGCCACCGCCGGAACAAGTCGCATCGGCCGGTTCGGCGCGGCCAAGACAATGAAGGGATGAAGGGTGCTGTCTTTGGCTTTCTAAATCAGCTGCGGCTTCAGGCTTTCGCAATAAGCACAGATTCGATTGGTAGTTTGGCCAACCTTCTATCCTGTCCGTGGTCTTAACGGATCGGGATTTCCAATTCTGCATGCTGTTCATTAAACTGGCAACGTTCCGGATCCGGATAAATTCGAAAAGCATTACCTTACGCCGGACATGAGCATTGCGGCGAACGCTGTGCAGGACACCCTTGTGAAGAAGGTCACAAGTTATCTGGAAAAGCGCCTAACGACGATCGGCGGTGCGGGCGTCGAGATGATCGCCACCTGGGGCGGCTTGGCAATAGACATTGGAAAGGATCTCTTGATGGACCATCTCAAGGACCTTGAGAAGCAGGATATCGTCGCGCAATAGAACATACACGAGTTGAGACGCATACATTTGGCATCCAAGGACCAAAGCACCTATCAAAAGATCGCGAATCTCTGATCGAGTGATTGAGATGTCTCAAAGAGCAGATTTCCAAATGGACGCGCGTCAACGTCTTTGAAGGCGCGTCACCCTGCAGCTGAGTTGGGCCGGCGTCCGACGGCGCAATTCCGCAGTCAGGCCTTGAGATCGAGGACATCGCCGGCCGCGAAGTGACACCTTCACAGATGACGGGCGCTGCGCTTGCGAGATCGTCGCCGGCTTTCGTGAAAAGGAGTTATCGCAACCGATCCGGGGCGGGTGGTTGACGGGCGTCGCTTGCGCTCGATAATTCGAAGGGAAAGAACGCGATCCGGCCCCCCGTAGGCGGAGGTCCCTCACACCCCTGACGCCCGGCTCCACGGGCCGAGCCGGGCGCCATCGGGCAGCGCCTTGCGTACCATCAGCATCTCGCCGACAGTTTCGGCCGTCACCAGCCCGATCAGGCGGCCATCATAATCGACGACGCCTACCGCAGGCACGGCTTTTTCCTGCAGAAGGCGAAAAGCTTCTTCGAGCCGATGGCTGCGCTCGACGGTCGGAATGTCCTTGACCATCACGTCGGAAACCGGCGCCGAGGGCCCAGGCTCGCGAAGCGCCCGGATGATCTCAGGCCGGCCAACAAGGCCGATGAGGCGATGA
Source organism: Xanthobacteraceae bacterium (assembly GCA_030037185.1). The sequence continues at coordinate 2,445 of JASHRR010000715.1, forward strand.
TCGCTGTCGACGACCGGAAACTCCGTCTGGCTCGTCTGCAACAAGGTCTTGACCGCGTCATCGATGTGCTCGTTCCCGGTCAGCGTCGCAAGCCGCGTCACCATAGCGGCGGTGACCGGGATGTCGCGGGACATCGCCCGCAGCGACACCATGTGAGCCTCGGAGGCTGCCGCCAAGTACACGAAGATCGCGATAAAAATCAGCATCGGGTTGTAGAACAGGCCGAGGAAGCCGAGGGCAAATGCCGCCCACTGGCCGATCGAAGCGGCGATCTCGGTCGCGCGCACGTGACCGAGCCGCACCGCCAGCAGGGCGCGCAGCACCCGACCGCCGTCCATCGGAAACGCCGGGATCATGTTGAAAATCGCGAGGAAAAGATTCACTTCCGCCAACCGGTCGACCATCGACACTTTCGGACTTTCCATGGCGGCGAGATGGGCGGCGGAAAGGTGCGTCGGCGC
>JASHRR010000716.1 GCA_030037185.1 Xanthobacteraceae bacterium
GCGCCAGGTGCGCGCGCAGATCAGCCGGCACCGCCGCCGACCCCGGAAGTCGCGGCAGCTTCGTGTTGGCTGCGCGCAGCGCGACATCGAGTGTGCCGTCGCCCGACAAGGTCATGGTTCCGGCCGCGCTCGCATTGAGGTCCGCGCCGGTAAACTTCCCGTCGACCCTGAACGTCCCGTTCGCGGCGCCGTCAGCCGTGAACGTAATCCGCGCCGGACGAGAATCTGCGGTCGCCAACGCGGCGAGACCGGTCAGACTGGCGAGCGCGCGCCCGTCCGCCGCGTCGAGGCGGCCGGCGATGTGCATCATTGCGGCCGCGGGATCGGAGATCTCGCCGCTGCCGCTGCCGTCGAAGTTGATGTCGATGCCCGCAATCGTGCCGTCAAGCTTGAGTTTCGCAGCCGTTCGCGCGCCTGTTCTGTTGCCGGGCCGCGGCTCCAGATCGAGCTTGGCATTGACCTTGACGGGCGCGATCCGCGGGCCATACTTGTGGACGGCATCTGACGCTTGAGGCAGAAATCTGTCTGCCATGATCGCAACGCCATCCAGGCGCGGCGCCCTCAGCGACATGGCAAGCGACCCGCGCCACGCGGCAGCGGTATTGTCGAAGCGGCCGCTGGCGTCAATCGAAGCGCCCCCGACGTCGGCAATCGATAGTCGCTCGATCTTCAGCCCCGATTGGTCGTAGGTCAGCACCGCCTGCGCGTTCCGGGCCTCAACGCCGTCATAGGAGGCATGTCCTATATCAAGCGCGAGCGCGAGCTCCCCGGGGCGCTCGAGCGAGGTCGAGGCGAACAGCGCCGACCCCAGCGCAAGTATGCGATCGACGTTGAGTTCGGCGCCGCTGAGTGCCGCATCAAGACGTGCCGGCGCCGCCGCTGTCGCGAACCGATACGCCACCCGCCCTTGCAGGGCCTTGCGGTCAATTTCGGCCGTGAGTCCGTCGACCGCGACACGTTCGCGGCCGACGGTGACAGTGCCGCTGCCGCGCATCGGCCCAAGCGACGGCCGGCCCGCTGCACTGCGCCCCTCAATCCACGCGAAGAGAGCTGCCGGATCGCTTGAATCGACCTTCACCGGCCCCTGAAAATCGACCTTGCGATCCGCCAAGGTCAGCTTGCCGTTGATCAGCATCTGGGTCGCGCCAGGGGCGCGCAGTTCGAGCGTGTCGAGTTGCCACCCGTCGGCAACGTTCTCGAGCTCGCCACGCAATGCCGACAGCGTTGCGCCGCCCGCCATCAGACTGTCGATCCCGAAGCTCACTTGGATCGGAACCGGCGGCGCCGCCACCGTGGCAAGCTCGTCAACCAGCAACCTGACGGCCTCGAACGGCAGCCGCTTCGATTCAGGATTAGGCAGCACGCGATCAAGGTCGATCTGTCTGGCCGTCAGCGTACCGGTAATGCGCGGATCGCGACCGAAGTTCATGATCGCCGACCCGTTCAGCCGGATGAGGTGCGACTCCTGCCCGTAAAGCAATTCCAACTGGCCGACCAGCATGGTCTTGGGACTCGCTTTGATCTTTCCGGAGATCTTCCACGGGTCGTTGATGGCCACACGCCCCCCCGGGAGGGCAGTGCCGGCGACACGCGACAGTGTCGCCGCGCCTTCAAAATGAGGCGAGCCGCCGTCGACGAAGACCGTTCCTTCGGATTCGAACGCCAGCGCGCGTTCGGCCGGATCGATCGCGAGCCGCACCTTGATACCGCCGTCTTCGCCGCGGCGGCTGCCGGAAAATCGGTAGGCAAAGCGCTCGCCCTTCGCCGTGAAGGTACCCTCGGCCTTAAACGGACCAATGAGCGACCCCACCTCGCCGGTCACAGTCAATTGTTCGACCGACAGCTGCGCGCTGCTTGCGGCATCCGCGAGGAGAAGCCGGCCGTCATTGATGGTGAGCCGTTCGATCGCAAGCCTATCGGGATCAAAGCGGATATTCACAGCAGGCATTTGCGCCGCGCCAGACCGGTCGAGTGCCACGCGCATGTCCGGACCGTCGAGCGTAACCTGATTGGCGCGAAATTCGCCGCGCATCAGTGTGCCGAGGCCGAACTCCATCGCCAGGGAGCGTGCGGTCACCTTGTCGGCTGAGCCTGCCGGCCCGATCTGCAGGTCGCCGAGCTTGAGCGAGGGGGTGGGTAGAAGGCGGACCTCGATCATCCCGCCGACCCGAACCGGAGCTCCCACAATCTGGCTGGCCTCCGCTTCGATCGCCGCACGATATTCGCCCCAGTCGACGAAAATTGGCCCGATCAGCGCTGCCACCAGCGCCAGGATGATCGCTATGCCGATACTGAGAAGCGTCGTCTGCACAATGTGCTCCAAACCGTGCTTGCAGCCAGCCCCGGCGGGCATGGGCGTCCATTTTGTCCCGCCTTGCTTGCAGGAAAGTTACCCTGCGCCGCTCCCGGCGAACCGGGAACCAGTCCTGTTCAACTCATCCGCGTTTCTGCTTTTTCGCAATTCCTCGACATCGGCCTTGCAGGGCGACCTTCGTGGTCGCTAAGGGTCGCCCCTACAACTGATGCTGTTCCGCTAAAGTTCTTGGATATCGCCCAAGACGGGACCAAGCGCGCGTCGCCGGGCGATTATATGTCGAGCGCCCCTCTTTGCCCAACCGGTTTAGGCCGGTGTGACGATCTTACCGGGATTCATGATGTTCTGGGGATCGAGCGCCGCCTTGATGGCCCGCATCGCGAGCAGCGCCGCATCCCCAAGTTCGGCCTTGAGATATTTCATCTTGCCCTGGCCGACGCCGTGCTCGCCCGTGCAGGTGCCGTCCATGGCCAGAGCCCGCTCCACCAGCCGCTCCAACAGCGCTTCGGTACGGTGGATCTCGTCCGCATCGGCCGTATCGACGAGAATCGACAGGTGGAAATTGCCGTCGCCGACGTGCCCGACGATTGGTGCCACAAGCCCGCTCGCCGTGACATCCGCCTGGGTCGCTGTGACGCATTCGGCAAGGCGGGAAATCGGCACGCAGACATCGCTTGCAATCGCCTTGGCGCCGGGCCGCAGACTGAGCGCCGCCCAGTAGGCGTCATGCCGGGCCTGCCATAGACGGGTGCGATCCTCCGCCTTGGTGGCCCACTCGAAACGTCCGCCGCCGAGCTCTACCGCAATCTCGCCGAAACGCGTCGATTGCTCTTCGACGCTGCCGGGAGTGCCGTGGAACTCAAGGAACAACATTGGCCGTTCCGGCAGGGTCAATTTCGAGTAGGCATTGACGGCTTTGACCTGAAGGGCGTCGAGCAGCTCGATCCGGGCCACCGGGATGCCGGACTGAATGGTGGCGATGGTCGCCTGGCAGGCGGCCGCGACCGAAGGAAACGGGCAGACACCGCCGGCGACGGCTTCCGGAATGCCATGGAGCTTGAGGGTGATTTCGGTAATCACGGCGAGCGTGCCTTCGGAGCCGACCAGCAACCGGGTAAGATCGTAGCCCGCCGCCGATTTGCGGGCACGGCGCGATGTCGCAACCATCTCGCCGTTGGCGAGCACGGCTTTGAGCGCCAGCACATTGTCCTTCAAAGTGCCGTAGCGGACCGCATTGGTGCCGGAGGCGCGGGTCGCCGCCATGCCGCCGATCGAAGCGTCGGCGCCGGGATCGATGGGGAAGAATAGCCCGTAGTCCCGCAGGAACGCATTGAGCTGCTTGCGTGTCACCCCGGGCTCGACCACACAGTCCAGATCCTCGACATGAACCGCAAGCACCCGGTTCATGTCGCGAAAATCGATGGAAACGCCGCCGAACGGAGCGTTGACTTGGCCTTCGAGCGACGTCCCGACGCCAAACGGGATGACCGGCAGCCGGTGGGCCGCACAGATGCGCACGATCGCCTGTACCTCTTCGGCGGAGGAGGGGAATGCGACGGCGTCAGGTGGCTGGTTGGCGACCCAGGTCGTGGTGTTGGCGTGCTGCCTACGGACGGCCGGCGCAACCGATAGACGATTGCCGAGGCGCTGGGCTAGCGCCGCGAGTGAAGCGGCGCGAGCGCCCTGCCTGCCTTCGGCGACCGGGGGATGATCGTCCAAATTATCCTCCCCGCGTGCGGGGAAAAACTCGTTAACCCTCCCGGCTTGCGGGGCAGGGTAGCCACGGGCTTGCGTTATCACACGCCCTTCATCTTGCAGATCGAAACAGCCGCGATGACCTCCGTCATCGCCACCATTCATTATAACGCCTTGACAGTCCGCGCGGCGCTCCGATTTCGGGAGACACCTGCAAATTTCCTGGGCATAATAAGGACCTGGAGCTGAAAAGGGATACGTGATCGGACTGATGTCGCCATTGTTCTTTGCGCCATGCGTGTCATCGATCATGCGGGTGGAGCCGGGGTGGATCGATTACAATGGCCACCTTAACATGGCTTATTACAATGTGCTGTTCGATCGCGCCGTCGACGAGACCTACGAGCTGATCGGGGTCGGGGCGGATTACGTGGCGAGCCGCCGGCAGTCGATCTTCACCGCCGAGGTCCACGTGCGCTACCTGCGCGAACTGCACGCTGGTGACCCGGTCCGGGTCACGTTCCAGCTGATCGACTACGACGCCAAGCGCCTGCACTATTTCGAGCAGCTGTTTCATGCGACCGATGGCTGGGTGTCGGCGACCTC
>JASHRR010000717.1 GCA_030037185.1 Xanthobacteraceae bacterium
CGATTCGCCGTGATCCCGGAGCGGCGCAAGGGCGTCGGCGTGGTACTAAGCCTGATGCGGGCAGCGACGCGCGAGATCGTCTCACGCGGCTACACGCTGCTCGTCACCGATGTTTTCGAGAACGACCCGCACAGTCCGCTGCGGTTTCATACGCGCATCATCGGCTTCCGGCCGGTGGCAACGCATGAAGTCGGCGAGCTCAGCTTCAAGGGCCGCCGCATCACCCTTTTGCTCGACATCAAGATCGCCTACCAAACCCTGAAATCTCGCGGCACCTGGTTCTTCCGAGCGATGACCAAAGACTGGACCGAGGTGATGCACAAGCGGCTCGCCTGATGGACGATCGGAGCGAGCGCAATTTTCCCGATCGGATGAGGCCTGTTGGGTGTCATTACCCCGCTCGAGCGGCATCCCAGTATCGCGGTGGTCGCCAATCGGGCCGGACGCTAACGCGAGGCCGCTCGGCCTTGAGCGAACAGCCTCGAGCGCGGGCGCAAGCTTTACCGCCTTCGGGTGGCGCCGGCAGAGCTGAATTGGATGCGACTTGCGGGATTTGACGGCGCTTCGATTTTCTTCGACGGCGTCCGCTTGCGCGCTGACTTGGATTTTTCCATCGGCTCGGCGAACCCCGCCGCGAGCTTCATCACGTGGAGCCGCCGCGCCGCCTCGTTTGCCGTCCTCAGTTCGGGATTGTGCCTGTCCAGCTTGAGCGCGACAGCTGTGATCTGGGCGTCGCTCATGCCGTCGGTGATCAAACTGAAGGCTTCCGGCCCGACAGCGGCGCGAATATCGCGAACGATCTTCAGCCCGGTATCCTTGTGGGTGATCTGCTTGAGCACCAGCGCTCGCGCCGTCCGGGCGACTTCGAGCGCGATCGCCGCAAAAGCCTCGGGATGGGCACCCATGCTGCGCAAGACCGCAAAGCCGTCGACATCAAGCGCCATTCAAGATCTCCCTGACTTCATCGGCGAGCTGTTCAAATGACGCAACCATGTTTCCCCATTTGTTTGTGAACGTGGGGTCGGTGCCTGTCTTGCCAAGTGCCTCTGCGACGACGGCGGCCTCCGATATCATGGCGGTTAGCGGCTTGAAAGACGGTTCCTCGAATGAACTCTCGTTTCTTATCTTTTCGACCGTGCGCTTATGCTCGTTGATGGCGCGATACCGGGTGATCAGAACACTCGGCAGTCGTTGCGGCGGCTTGGCGCCGGCATCCGACGCGAAGGCACTGGTCCAGAGATTCTTGCAGAAGGCGCTCAGACCATAGGTCGAGAGGAAATCCGGTATTGTCGGGACGATCACCAGATCGGCAAGCCGGATGCTCGCTTCGGTGAATGCCGATATCCCTGGGGCACAATCGACCAGCACGTAATCAAATCCCAAGTCCGGCCGCGCCAGTTCGGCGGCGAGAACTCGCATCAGGTGCCCGACGATGGCATGGAGGCCGAAGTTCTGCTGTGTGAGTTTATAAATGATATCTCTTTCGAGAAGCCGCAGGTACGAGCTCGCTGCAAGCAGTGAAACGTCCAGCAACTTGCCGGCATGCGAAACGTCACCGGCCTGACGGCAGATGCAATCCGCAAAGCGGTCCTTGCGACCGCCGAGCAGGTAGTCGTCGAGAAAGCCGTCAAGGGTGCGGCCGCCCGATATCAGCTTGTTCAAATTTTCGTCGCCGGCAATGCAAATCGAGGCATTCGATTGGGCATCAGCGTCGATCACGAGAACATCCGATCCCTGCGCCGCAAGCGTTTCGGCCAAGGCGACGACGGTGGCGGTTTTGCCCACGCCGCCCTTCATATTTGCGACAGCAATCAGCCTTCGTGTCACGCTGATCTCCGCGGCAATCCGTGGCGGCCCGCAGAGCCGCCCTCGTCCACCCAGTTTTCGGCCCCGGCCCCGGCAGTCATCGAAACTCGCGCGCGTTGTTGGTGTACGACAATCACATCTGCGGCGCCGGCATGAGCACGCCTGGCGGACCGGGCTGCTTTGCCCGGGCGCGCGACCTGAGTTCTGACCGAACCTGACAGCGGCCTTCGCAAAAACAAGCCAGCCGCCTCAAGCGGCGCGCCGGCGCCCGACAGCAGGCCTGCCGTCAGGAAACAGCTTTTTTCACGCCCGCACCCACTCCGCGCGGATCGGCCCTGACACACCGGCGAATGCGCCTTCGATCAGTTCCGCCACCAGGAGCCGCGCCGGATCAACTGGCCCGGGCATGCGCGCCTGCCCTTTGGGAATCCGCCGGAAGCCGGCTTTGGCATAGTAGGGTTCATCGCCGACCAGCACAACCAAACGGTGGCCCTTGTGTTTCGCCTCGGCGAGCGAGCGCTGCAGCAACGCCAGCCCAATGCCGCGGCGGCGGAACGGCGGCTCGACCGTGACCGGGCCAAGCAGCAACGCCGGGGTCTCGCCGATGCGGATCGGCGTCAGCCTCACCGAGCCGACGAGCAGGGTACCGATCCGCGCCGTGAAGGAGAGGTCAAGCAGATGTCCGGCGCCTTCGCGAATCCGGAACGCGGTGCGCGCAAAACGTCCGGGCCCGAACGTTCGCTCGTGAAGCCGGTCGATCACGGCGGCATCGGCGGGCGTTTCGGGCAGAATGGTGAGGGCAAGTTCGGTCATGATGTTATCCGGCCGGCCGGATAACATTCCGCGACCGCCTCGTCCATTCGCCCGGCAACGTTTCGGCCGGATAACTCGTTATCAGCCTTGAAAAGACCGGGCGGCGCCGAGTGGACGGCTCGCCGCATTTATGTGAGCATCCCCGGCGCGCGGCGAAGCGGCGCCGCGCGTGACAACAGCTGCGATCGGGAATATACCGCCATGACGAACAACAAATTCACCGTCGGCATCAAGCTCGACGGCAGGCGCCACAGCGTGACCGTGGCCGCCGAAGATGCGCTGGTGGCTGCCCTCAAAGTGAAATTGGAGCAGCCGGCCGCCGCCATCAATTTCGTGCGTCGTTGCAACCGGCGCGGCGATCTGCGCCACCCTCACGGGGCGCTTGCGGCCGCCCTCCAGCCATCATGAAGGATGGGTGGGCGATGGCCTTAGGTTTTCCGTCGGGCCGGCGGGTGCCCGCGCGCCGCTGACAAGCGCCCGCCGGCGGCCTCAATCCCCGCGTCAGCCAGCGGGCGGGACTCTCACCAGCGCGGCGACACCGGAGCGCCCATCATGACCTCGGCGATTCGCGCGCGCGTGGCGGCGCTGGTGTCGGGCGGCAGCGCATCGCGCTGAAAAAAACCGTGCGCCTTGATTTCGTGGTCCGGCACCGGGGGGGCCGGTTGACGAAACCGCTCAACCACGAACAGCATCACGTGATCGCGCTGCGACAGGGCTGGGTGGAAATAGACGCCGAATTGCTTGGGCGTATCGACAAGATCGATGTTGCCTTCCTCCTTGAGCTCGCGCGCAAGGGCCTCGAGCACGGTCTCGCCCGGCTCAACGCCGCCGCCAGGCAGATGCCAGCCGCGGACATAGGTGTGCTTGACCAGGAACACGCGGCCCTGCCCGTCAATCACCAGGCCGCGCACGCCGAGCGTCAACCCACGCGACAAGCGCCAATAGAGGGGCGCCAACCTGTGCGCGGCGTTCGCCGTCAGAAAGCGCAGCTTGCTCAGGAGCGGATGAACCACGTCAGCTGACCCATTCTGTGGCGAACGTCTCGCGAGATTTGCGGCGCTCGCATAGCTGCCTGTCGCAATTCGTTTTTGCTCAAGCTCGCCGACTGGATTAATGAAAGCATGGTGGTTTTCGGTAGTTGGCGTATATTGATTGCATCGTTTTTTGTCTGCTTCATTTTGGCTCGATAGCAATTTGCACCGAGCTTTTTCCAGCCCTGGCGACCCCCACACCGCCTCGGCTGCTGCGGCGTCCCTGGTTTGGCCGGGGACGCCGTTTTTATATGCATATTATGTTTATGAAATGTATATAGAAGGTTTGAGTTCACCAAGCTAATCAACATATTTCGAGTCGAACCCGTTGGACCCTGCATCATGAAACGCTTCGCCGATCTGTCCGAGCGGGAAGTTCTCGCGCTCGCCATCAGCAACGAGGAGGAGGACTGCCGCATATACGTCAGCATCGCGGAAGGGCTGCGCCAGCAATATCCGGGTTCCGCGAAGCTGTTCGAAGACATGGCGGCCGAGGAGGCGCGCCACCGCGCGATGCTGTACGACCTTTACCGCTCAAGGTTCGGAGAGTTCCTGCCGTTGGTGCGGCGCCAGGACGTGCGCGGCTTTATCAAGCATCGGCCGATCTGGCTGGCGCGGCCGCTAGGGCTTGACGAAGTGCGCAAATATGTCGCGGATACTGAATACGAAACCGCACGCTTCTATCGCCGGGCGGCCGAGCAGTCGCGCGACGCCTCGGCGCGGGAGTTGCTGGTCTCTCTTGCGGACGCCGAGGACAAGCACGAACAGCTCGCCGAAAAGCTTGGCGAGGGCCTCCTTACGCAGGATGTGCGCGCGAGAGAGGACGAGACCGCCCGACGGATATTCGTTCTGCAATACGTTCAGCCTGGGCTGGCCGGCTTGATGGATGGCTCGGTGTCGACGTTGGCGCCGCTGTTCGCCGCGGCGTTCGCGACCCACAATACCTGGGCGACGTTCTTGGTCGGCCTTGCCGCTTCGGTGGGGGCGGGAATCTCCATGGGCTTCGCAGAAGCTTTGTCCGACGACGGCTCGTTGACCGGGCGCGGCGCGCCGCTGCTGCGCGGGGCGATCTGCGGTGTGATGACGTTCGTGGGCGGCATCGGGCACACGCTGCCCTTCCTCATCCCAAGCTTCCCGGTCGCGACCGCGGCTGCATGCGTGGTGGTGGCGGCCGAGCTGGCGGCGATTTCGTATGTCCGTTACCGCTACATGGACACGCCGTTCCTGGCCGCGGCGTTCCAAGTGATTGTCGGCGGAGCGCTCGTGTTCGCGGCCGGCATCCTCATCGGCAGCTCGTAACGCGGACCAGCAGAGAAGTTTTAAGGAATTTCGCCGCCGCTCATTCCTGAGACGCCGGTTGAGGTACGGCTGACCAGTTGGTTCTTTATCGCCTCAAAGGGCGATAAACTGATGATAGCCGCGCGACGCCAGGCGGTCCCGCCCTGAGCGATCGCGTGCAGAGTTGTCATTTACGAGGCGCTTGAGCGAACCATTATGAGCAAACCGTTCGTGCTGGCACATCTCTCAGACCCGCATCTCGGGCCGCTGCCGCGGCCGCAGGTGCGAGAACTCGCCTCAAAGCGCCTGGTCGGCTACATCAATTGGCGGCGCGGTCGACACCGCCTTCATCGCCGCGATGCTCTTGATGCGATCACCCGCGACCTTCACGCCACCCAACCCGACCACGTGGCCGTCACTGGCGATCTCGTCAACATCGCCCTCCCGGCCGAGTTCGACCACGCGCGTCGGTGGCTCGAAACTCTGGGGCGGCCGGCCGATGTGAGCGTGGTGCCGGGCAACCACGACGCCTATGTGGCGGCTGCGGTGCTTCACCGCGACCGGCACTGGTCACCCTACATGGAAAGTGACGGCGTGCCTTGCCGTGCGGGCAAGGCTGAGGTGTCGAGGGATTTCAATGGTGAGGTGACATCAACCCCCGTTTCCGGCCTCATGCAGGCGACGCTGTTTCCGTATCTGCGCCGGCGGGGGCCGGTGGCCCTGGTCGGCGTCTCGACAGCGGTCGCGACCCTGCCGTTCCTGGCCACCGGCGAGGTCGGCGCGCAACAGATCGCGGGCGTCGCCAAGATGCTGGCTGAGCTGCGAAAAGAGGGCGTGTTCCGGGTCGTTATGATTCATCATCCGCCGCTGCCCTCCGGGCGCCACAAGTGCCTGATTGACGCCGCGGCATTCCAGCGCATGCTCGCAGTGGTGGGAGCTGAACTCGTCATCCACGGCCACGATCACGCGCATTCGCTGGTGTGGATTGCCGGCGACGGAAGCCGGGTACCGGTGATCGGGGTCCCGTCAGCATCAGCATCGGTGAGCACCAAGAAGCGCGCCGGCGCCTATAACCTTTATTTGGTCAGCGGCGGCCGCGGCGCCTGGACGTGCGAAGTGGTATCGCGCGGCTTGCGACCGTCAGGCGCGGTCGCCGAACTCAATCGCTTCGCACTGTCCGGGTCCGGCGCATAACACGTCCGGCCATCGACCCCGCCGGGCGGCCGCGCACGGGCACGTCAGGCGGCAGTTGGCCAGTGCCTACCGAGCGACGTTCAAAGGCAAGCGTTGCCCGTCGATCGCGGCCGCACCCTGTCGGGATCGACGGGAAAGCCGAAGCTATGGGGCCGGGCCGCACCGTGCCTCACCCGGCACCGATCCCGTAGGGCTTCGCCCAACCAAGCCCGTCCTCGGTGCGCCGGCGCGGCCGGTACTCGCAGCCCACGAACCCGGCATAATCGCGCCGATCGAGCATGTCGAAGATCGCCGGA
>JASHRR010000718.1 GCA_030037185.1 Xanthobacteraceae bacterium
CGATCCGTTCGATAGACGTGGACGTGAGAGTCCGGCCCGTCGGTCTTGCGTACCGCTCTGCCACTTCCTCGTGTCGTGCCAGCCGTGCCCGTTAAGGAACGCTTCGAGCGCATCGGGCTCCATCCCGAAGAGCCAGATCCCTTAGCAACAAATAATTTGCACGTCCTCCTGACTCCCCATTGCCAGAAAATCCTTGCGCACAGAGGTGAACGCCAAACCGTTCCAGACGCGGCCTTAGCCAGGGATTCCAGCCACGACGCCGGCTTCGCAGTGCTCGTCGTCAGGCGCGGATTTGAAACCAAAAAACGTCGGGATCCCGCCGACGGCCTGATCCGACACACCGAGCAAGTCCACTCGGGCTTCCAGTTCGTTACACTGATCGGCGCACCACGCGTCCCCGAGTGCGAGCTTCCCAGCGCTGAGCAAGCCCTTAGCATCGACGAGATCGGCAAGGCGGCTCCTGCCGCAGCGCCAGCTCCAGATGGCCGAGCACAAACGGCGCTTGGTTCGGCAGACGGTCGAGCCGACCACCCCGACAGCGGTTGCGCTCTCTTCAGCGCTCGCTCCCGTATCGGCCGCCAGCAAAATCTGCGCGCTGCTTGACCTTGCTGCCGGGCGTTTGCCCCGCTCGAAAGCGCCTTGGTTCATCGCCGGGCTTGGCTGAGTTCAACTCCTCGGCTCCACGGTCCCGGCGCCGAAGATTCGATGGAGACGCACCTTGCCGTTCAGCAGAAACCGTGGTGGCCACATATTTCGTTGAGTTTTTCCCGTGTGTCTTTCTTCTGATGCCGGGCAGCCAGGCGACCTACTTTGGCGTCAGCGTCAAGACCCCGTAACGCCGGGACAGGAGGCCGCCTCAAGCCAGAGCGTATGTCCACCGGACCGACGCAGCCATTCCAAAGGCGATGCCCGACGCTTTCATGCGCCGCTCGCCGTCTGCCGCGAGGGATGCGCTTCACGGTCGTCTTGGTAGCCCCCAGGGGCTGTCGTCTCGCGTACCCGCGTACCGGCTAGTGTCGGCGCTGGGCTCCCCCTCCACCGCTGCAGCCGCAGCGATCGCCGGTTTTGGCGGCGGAAGCGACACTCGCTCATTGGGCTTCTCGTCAATGCAATGTTTCGAGTGCCCGCCGTCCGGCCTCAGTGATTCTGACGCGGCCGACAGTTTGCCCGCCCGCCTTATTAACCTCGCGCCGTGTTGTTGCAAGTCCGGCGCTAATGAGGCGCGCTAACATCTGGCGTGTAAAGCCGCTGACGAACATGGTTGCTTCGGTAGCACCGAACGGCGTGCCGGCAAGCAATTGGAGTGCCAAGCGCTGCTGTGTGCCGAGATGACGTTTTCGAGGAGGTGCCGCCATCTAAGGCAACTTGACCGCCGACTCAGGCAAATCGATCGGCAAACAAGCGTGTGCAGTACCAAACATCTGCCGCCGATATCTTATGCCTGCGCAAACATCGCAGCGCACCGTCTGCGTGAGCAGGACGGCCATCCAGGACGGCGAACCCGCGGCAGGCAACGAAAGAGGAGCGGCCCGGACACAACTCGGGCGATGCTGGGGATGGGTTGCGTCTGAGCCGCCAAGGACAGAAGACTTCATACTACAGGCGAACCGACCGCGTGGCGCAACTGTCACAAATACAATCCGTCGTCCGTCGCTATATTTCGCGCACCATATAGGCGCTCGCTCGCTCAGAAGATTAAATTCGTTGTTATAACAGGGAATTTAATCTTCTAAACGGTAATTTAATGGTGCCAGCCGGCTGCGAATTTATCGTCAGTACAACAGCTGAGAAGCTGGATCAACGGGTCAAGGCCCGGATGGTCTACAGCCAATTGGAAACTATAGTCGGCGCAGGGTGCGATCCTGGCGATCGGTACTGACGGAAATGGCAGTTTTGCCCGCCGCTGGTAGCATCGCCTGCGCCTCCATATGACAAAGTCCGCACCGAACTCTCGCGTTCGTTGACGTCAAAAGGCGGCCCCCTTCATGACTTGCATACCTGTCCCATTGCCACAACGTGACACTCATCGGCCGGATCAGCCAAACGATCGAAGGCTGCAACAAAAGAGAAAGGCGGGTGAACCGGCCCACCTTTTTTGTTTGTAGAACAAAACCGAAAACGCCGCGGGTTGGGAGGCTGGAATCAAATAAAAGATCGGCACACACACATGCGAGTGTCACGCTGGCGTCTTTGGCTGCTTAAACCACACGCCCCTCGCGCTGTAATCGCGGCCCACTCAACATGCACCCAGCTCAACTTGGCATGCCTCTCAGCCAAGGAATGCAAATCCTTTAAGCCTTTAAACCTCGGGGCACCCCGGGACCTCTCTATACGGGCAGAAAATCCTTTGTAGCTCAAAATGGATCACTGCATGAAAACCGAATGGCGGGAGGATCTTCTAAGCCGCACAGCCGAACGCCGTTAACTCTTGATGCGATGTGAACGGGCAGCGACTCCCGTGCGGCTGACGAGCATCATTGCGGTCGCGGCTATCTCAGCTCCCCTGCTCGCGAGCTGCGGCTCGCAGTATTCCAAAAAGCCATGGATGGCCTATGACCAAGAGTGCGAGCAATTGGGCTTCAAACGAGGCACTCCAGAACATGCCAAGTGCCGCCTCGAACTGGCGCGCTATGCGACGCCGCGCGGGAGCGCGCCGGCCCCACCGAACTGAGCTACCGACACCCCCCTGCTGCAATTTCATCGCATCAAAATGAAATCGAGATCGAGCTGATTGCAGCGAACCGCCGTGTGATTTCAACCTCGATGACGCACCGGGACGGGGCTCGGACCCTAAGGTTCAACCTCATTGGTTTCGTTACGGGCAGTCTGCGGGGGGCTGTTGCCCGAGCTACGACCTGGCCGGCGCTTGACCGATGCCGCCAGCGGCTTGTTGCCAAACGTGCGATCGAGATGCCCGGGCATGCGGGACCATCACCTCTGAAATCCCAGCCTGCGCGGTTTGTGGAGGTTGCTCGCAATTTCACCCTCCGGCACCCCCCCGGCCGGCGGCGTTGCGGCTGGCCAAACAAGACGAATTGCTGCACAACCGGCCCGCGCCGTCAGATCTACCCCGAAACCGAATAGCATCGAGCCGTGCTCAGAAGAACACTTCTCGCGCCGCGAATCGATTCCGCGATGCACCGCTCCAACCAGCGTCTGCGAGCTTCACCATAAAGAGGGTTGCTTCACGCAATCGCAACGCCCGTCCTGAAGCGGACAACAATCTTGTCCGCGTCTAGTCTATGGTCTAAACGCAGCTCTTGATGTATGGGCGATTGACCTCCCACAACTCATCCAGCACCTTGGCCGCGGCCGTCGTGGAATTGACGACCGGATCGATCAATAAAGCCTCGAGCGCGATCTCCTTCGAACCGCGCACCGCTGCCTCCACGGCGAGCTGCTGGACGCTCGCCTGCACTGACAAGAGTTTTGCAATAGGGTCGGGTAACGGCCCAAGCGACACCGGGTGAACGCCGGCCGCGTCTACCATGATCGGCACCTCAACGGCGAGATCACCCGGCAAATTGGGAATGACGCCACGGTTATAGACAATGCCCGACTCGATAAAGCGCTTCTGGTTGTAAAGAATACCGGCGATCACGGCCGCACCGCGCTCCCCTGAGGGCATGTGCCACCACTCCGGCATGGCACCCGAGCGGTCCAGCACGCGTTTGAGCGTGGTGAGAAATTCGGCTCGATCGCGCTCATCCTTATCGAAGTCGTACCCATGGTCGTCGGCTTCCCAGCCATAGGGAACGTACTCGCCCATATGATCGTCGCTGCAGGTCACCCAGAGACCGAACGCGCGGAATAGTCGCCGGCTCAGCGGCGCAAAGGCCGGGTCGTGCGTCGCATCCTTCTTCCGCAGCAACGGATAGAGGTCCTCGCCGGTTTCCCGGTGACGGATGTGGGTGAGCCACTGGAAATGGTTAAGGCCGGCGCCCCAGACGTCGACGTCCTCCGTGGGCATGTCCATGATGTGGGCGACATGGCCTTGGCCACCAAAAATGCCTTCGCACAGGCCAACGGCACGTACCTTGCTATACTTCCCGAGCGCCAGGATGACACGGCTTTCCGGGTTGGAAAAATTGATCAGCAGCGCACTTGGGCACAACTCCTCGATATCGCGCGCGAACTCGAGCACCATCGGCAACGTTCTCAGTGTGAAGGAGAGCCCACCCGGGCCGCCGTTCTCGCCGAGCGTCTGACGAATCCCGTACTTCCTGGGTATTTGGTAGTCGAGCTTCCACAGTCGATTGCGATCAATCGCGGTGGCGTTGAGCACGAACCTGGCGCCGTCAAGCGCAGCACGGCGATCTGTCGTCTGTTCGATCTTCAGTCCGGCGCCAGACAAGTCGTTCAGCATCCGGGCCAGCATGGTCATACGCGCGAGGCTCTCGGGGTTGATATCTACCAGGGTTAGGGTTGAGCCCTGCAGCTTCTCCGCGAAGAATATGTCTCTGAACATGGTCAGTCCAAAGCACATGCTGCCGGCGCCGATAAACACGATCTTGGCTGTATTGGTCATATTGATCCTCAGCAGGTGCGAGCACCCGTCGCTCGATCACAGTTCCCGGCAGCGTCTTGCTAATGTTAGCAAGACGCAATTTGCATACGCACGTAACTGCGTTGCGTCACCACCTATTCGTGTTGCACCGCGTGCCCTGCGAAGATTGCGCCGGCAAGCGGCACAGCCGCGACCGATTATCGTCGTGGCCGTTTTCCCGGCTGCGGCTGAAATCGACAGGCTGCGCAGCTGGGCTCGAACGTTGCCGAGGCGGTGCCGGCCACCATTCACCGAAATGAAAAATCGTCAGTAATAGAAACGAAACATCCTTAGTAATAAAGGTAGGTCACTGCCACCGTCGCCACCGCCAACAGCAGCGTCGCGATTCCGCCAACAAGCGCCTCCTGCTGCCTAAGGCGCCAGTGAGGCTTGTCCGCCGTCTTCCAACCACCGAGAAATGCCATGACGTCCGCTCCCTCGGCTGACCGAAACCGTTTTGCTTCTTCCCTCACATAGTGCTTCGGCGGCAGCAGAACGAGCGCAATCAAAAAGATTTGTACACCCGCCAGTGCTAAGGCTGAGGGAGCGGTGGGACCCCGATCCATTATCGTCGTGAAAGTGCTAAGGTTGAGGAGCTTTTGCTTGCCCGCGTGTTGCATTAGGTTGCTGCTAGTTTCGATAATGGGATTGTGCCCATAGGGTTCGGAAGATTAAATTCTTCTTTAAAGTCCGGTAAAACGGCGAATACTACTGAGTAAGAAAGCCGCATTCGGAGGTATTA
>JASHRR010000719.1 GCA_030037185.1 Xanthobacteraceae bacterium
GCCGCTCACGCGGGTCAGGGTGCGCCTCGAGCGCGGTCGCGAACGCTCCGCAACGCTGGAGGAGTTGAAAACAGTAGTTGATCAGGCCATCGCCGGGCTCGACCAGTCACTGACCATCATTACCGCCTTGTTGCGCATTGCCGAGATCGAGCATGTACGCCGGCTGGATGGATTTGGCGAAGTTCCACTCGCCTCTCTGGTGCACGAAGTGGGCGAGCTCTATGAGCCGATCGCCGAAGACAAGCATGTCACGCTTCGGGTCGACGCGACCCATGATGCAATTGTGCATGGTGACCGTGATCTTTTGCTTGAAGCGATCGCCAATCTCGTCGACAATGCCGTGAAGTTCACACCCGCGGGCGGCCACGTCGAACTTGGTCTGCATCATCGTGAAGGTGAAGCTGCAATCCAGGTTAAGGACACGGGTCCGGGGATCTCCGAGAGGGACAGCAGAGCGGTCACCAAGCGCTTCTACCGTTTGGATAAGAGTCGCAGTAGCAGCGGGCTTGGTCTCGGTTTGAGCCTGGTCGCTGCGATCGTCAAGCTGCACAATTTCCGTTTGACCATCACCCCGGGGAAGGGGTGCACGGCGGAAATAGCATTTCCGCTACCGTTTCAACGCTTGCGACCGGCGCTCTCGGTCATATAGATTCTCATTTCTCCTGGCCGGCTTTCAAGATTGCCATCGACCCTTCCGGTCGAGATTCATTCATCTACATATGCTCAATTTAGCCAGCGCTAGTTAGCAATTAGCAGTGATGTGCCGAATTTAGCAGTACTGGGGGTGTCCTTTCGCTGGGTCTGAGCCGGTCAAACGGGAGCGTCCCCTCATGCCGCCGCATGGACGGCGGGCGTGCAACGCCAGTGAACATAGATTCAATTACCAAAGGTTGCCACCTTGTGGTGAATGATTGATCCATCGGCCCGAAATATTCCGGCCGCCGGCGATGACGCATCGACAGCTTTGACCTCGTCGCTCGTCGTGCTCATCCCGGCATCGTCGGCGTGCCCGCGCAGGAGGAGCCCACACCGGGCATCACCCGGGCTCTGGTCCTCCACATCCGTTTTTTTAAAGGAATCCGCGAAGCAGGGACCCTGATATACCGACGACACCTTGTCGGACCGCCGCATTTTGCGACCCAGCCGACGAGGCGAAGAATGGAGCAGCCGCGCGATGATCGAGAGCATCAGTGCCGTTACGTTGGGCACCCACAACATGGCAAGCGCCGTCGCCTTCTATCGCATGCTGGGATTTGAGATCGTTCATGGTGGCGATGACGCCGCGTTTACGAGTTTTCGAGCTGGAACCAGCTTTCTCAATCTTGTCGCACAACCCGCGGAGCGAAATTGGTCCTGGTGGGGACGTGTCATCTTCTACCACTCCGACGTCGACACCCTCTATGCGACCGTGATCGCGGCCGGTTATCGTCCAGCGACGACGCCGCGCGATGCGGAATGGGGCGAGCGCTTCTTTCACCTGACCGATCCGGATGGCCACGAACTTAGCTTCGCTTGGCCGTTGCGATAGGTCCGCACCCGCCGCTAGATGGGGGTAATGGGCCTGGCCCCAGCGGTTAACGCCGCGAAAGGGAGTCGTCCCGCAAACTGATGGTGTCGAAACCAACGGAGTCGGGTTTGCCCGCTCCAAGCCCACGATGGCCGTACGCTGATCCTGAGCCGCTACACCGAACTCAACGCCGACCAAAAGCTTCTGGTGAAGCGCCTGAAACTTGATCTGCCATCGCCGTCCCCGCCGCGCATCACCGCGCCGGTGCGGCAGCCGGCGCGCGTTGCGACCGAGCGGGCGTAGTGGAGACTTTCGGGGGGTGGCCGTTGATTTTATTCACTTTTTCTTACCAATCGCCTAGGTTGGCGGATCGCTGGCTGGAAAACGCCCTGTCGCGTGGGCGCCGGGTGCGCAGGGCGCACGTTCAGGCCCCCCCATGCGGACCTGCCGGTTAGCGACGTAGAGCAGAAAGCTTTGCCTTTCTACCAGATGGTGCTATCTCGCCTCTGACCTGTTCAGCGGAAAACGGGACCCACTGGGCACGATCGCAGGAATGGAACGCGCAGGTGGTGGGTTCGAACCATTACTTCGATCGGCTCGCTGATCCTCCAAAGCCGTTGCACTTCCTGGTCAAGCCACGACGAAGATGACCTTGTGCACGTCGGCATTCACCGGGACATGATATTCGGCGATGTTTGGATTCATGATGCCGCCGAAATTGTGATCGACCAGGGTCTCTTCGTGCAGTGCCATTCCGATGCCCCACACCACGCTGTCCATGATCTGGCTGGCCGCAGTCTTGGCATTAAGGATGCGATCGGCCGCTACCGCGTTGACGACGCGGGTAACCCGGATAACACCGAGCTGCTCGTCAACCTTAACCTCGGCGAAGACTGCCGAATGTGCATTGTGCGAATGCGCGCCATCATCGGGGAAGATGGTGGATTTCTCCTGCGCGATGCGATCGACGGCGCCGTGACGCATCGCGTGTACAATCGACACCGCGCGCGAAGCGTCCCGCTTGCTCACAAGCTTACCATCTGCGAGCGCGACCTCATCGGGCGCGGCGTCGGCGAGCGGCGAATTCGGCATTTGCTTTGTCAGTCGCAAGAGTTCATTGCGGACCGCGTCAGCCGTCGTGGCGATGCCATTCGATGCCGCTCGATAGCGTCACCATCAAGCTTGGCGACTCGACGTTGCCGCAATCGCCGGTCGAAGGCGGATCGTGGCTAGCGGCCTCGGTGGCGAATGGCATCGCCACGACGGCTGACGCGGTCCGCAATGAACTCTTGCGACTGACAAAGCAAATGCCGAATTCGCCGCTCGCCGACGCCGCGCCCGATGAGGTCGCGCTCGCAGATGGTAAGCTTGCGAGCAAGCGGG
>JASHRR010000720.1 GCA_030037185.1 Xanthobacteraceae bacterium
CTAGTTCTGCTGAGAACGAGGTCCGAATTGTTTTTGCGTGTTCCCCGCGGTGATGACAACACGGCAATGCATCGCGAAGCATGCGTCTCGAACGATGCCACGCGCAAGGCCCGAGTCCATGGCCATCCTTCGTCTTCGTGAGCCTCAGAACGCGCAGTCGAGACCGGCTGTTGCCGATTTCGGCCTTGTCAGGTGCCGAAGTCGGGCCGGCCCGACTTCGGGGCGCGCGCTCCACCGGATGAGGGCGTTAACTGCTCGGCGCGGTTTCGTTGTCTGACACTCATATCGCCCCCGAAAGCCGCTTGACCAGCCGGTACAGATATTCCCCGCCCTCGAAAAACGACTTGACGGCTACGCGCTCGTCCTTGCCGTGGGCGCGCACGTCGTCGACATCGGCGGCAAGCCCGGAATGACCGTAAGTGGGGATTCCCGCATTGCGCAGGAAGCTGCCGTCGGTCGCGCCGGCGCTCATCACCGGCACCACCGGCACGCCCGGCCAGAACTCGGCCGAGGTCTTCTCGATTGCGCTCACAAGCCCTTCCTCGATCGCCGACGGTTCGCTGAGCACCGGCTGTCTGATGGGCGTTACCGATATCTGGTCGTCGGCGAAGACGCGCTTGAGCGTCGCCGTGACATCCTGCGCCCTCTCGCCCGGCATCATGCGGCAGTTTACGGTGGCGCGGGCCATCTGTGGCAGGGCGTTGGTGGCGTGCCCACCTTCCAGCATGGTGGCGACGCAGGTGGTGCGCAGTTGCGCATTGTAGGCCGGGTTGGCCGAGAGTCGCGCCAGCGCCGCCGCGTCCGGGTTGGCGGAAAGCACCGAGCGGATGTCGGCAGCCGTCTCGGCCGCCTCAAGATCAGCCGCGCGCTCGAGCGAGTGCCGCGTCGTCGCGTTCAGATTGACGGGAAACGCGAATTTGCTGAGCCGCACTAATCCTTCGGCGAGATGATAGATGGCGTTATCGGTCGACGGCACCGACGAGTGACCGCCCTTGTTGGTCACCTCCAGCCGATAGGAAACGCCGACCTTCTCGCTGGTCTGGATGCTGTTGCGGATCGGCTTGCCCCGTTTGAGGCCGACACCGCCACCCTCGTTGAGGGCGAATTCGGCGTCGATCAGGTCGCGACGGTTCTTCAGCAGCCACTGAATTCCCGTTGCGTTTGCATCGAGGATTTCCTCGTCGGTCTCCAGCACCACAATGATGTCGCGAGCCGGCCGATAGCCCTCGTGCTTGTAGCGGATGAGGTTGGCCACGAAGGTCGCCGCCATGAATTTGTCGTCGCCGGTGCCGCGGCCATAGAAGTAGCCCTCCTTCTCGGTGAGCTTGAAGGGGTCGAACGACCAGTCTTCGGGTCGCGCTTCGACCACGTCGAGGTGGGCAAGCAGCAGCATCGGCCTCTTGGCACCGGTGCCGCGCAGGCGCGCGACCAGATTGCCCTTGCGCGGCGCCGGCTTGAACACCTGCACGTCGGCGCTGTCAAAACCGGCTGCAATCAACCGCGCCGCCATGGCGTCGGCGGCGCGAGCGGTGTCACCGGTCTGCGTGACAGTGTTGATCTCGATGAGCTCCTTGTAGATTTCGAAGGCTTGCTGCTGCTGGGCCGTCAGCGCCTGCGCACGCTGCCCCGCGGCGACCGCAAGGGCCAAGGTTGCAGCGCCGGCGAGGGCGTTACTGAAACGCAACGCGGCCCGGCGATGCGGCGACAACCGGTTCAAGGCAATGCGGGCGGCGAGGGCGTTCGGCATGGCGATCTCCGCGAGGCGAGTGGAGCTTGGTGCGGCGCGACCGAGCCTGCGGCCGGCCGACCCATGTTCATTCGTCATGTTCATTATGGGTGATTTCGGCGCTATCGCCAATGTTGGAAGCGCAGGCTATGTGGGCCGGAACCCGATCGGCCCGCGTTCCTGAAGTTCATCGTCAATGAGACTCGGGGTAATTTCCGTCAGCAGCTCCACCGAGGTCAGCACCTCCGGCGAGTCCGGTCTCGGCGCGAACAAGTTCCGCCATGCCGCATTCGCGCTCTCGAAGGCGGTTCGCGCCCCGTAAGCCGCCATGTCTTCGTATTCGATCATCACGATGACGCCGTGACCGGGTCCCGGCACAGTGGAGCGGAACATGCGCACCGCGTTCGGCATCACGGGGCTGTTGAATTTCGGCTCGGCGGCTTGCGAGAGCTTGTTCAGGAAATCCGGCAAGCGACCGGGTTTGATATCGTATTTGAAGACGGCGATCACGGACATATGTGGCCAGCTTGTTCGTAGGACCGGTTGAGGGCAGGCGAAAGGGCCTGTCCGTACGACGCGGCCGATGATGGATTTCGCCTGCCGTCAACCCATCCTACACGCCAATACCCGCCCGCGCCGCATGAATCGCGCGCCACACCTTCTCCGGCGTTACCGGCATATCGAGGTGGCGGATGCCGTAGTCCGACAGCGCGTCGATGACGGCGTTGGGCACCGCCACCAGAGCGCCAGCGCAGCCGGCCTCGCCGCAGCCCTTGATCCCCAAAGGATTGGTCGCGGCCGGCACCGGGTGATACTCCGTGACGAAGCTCGGCACGTCGGCGGCACGCGGTACGGCGTAATCCATGAAAGAGCCGGTGATGGGCTGCCCGTCGCTGTTGTAGACGACGTTCTCCATCAGCGCCTGGCCGATCCCCTGGACAAGGCCGCCGTGCATCTGGCCCTCCACCAACATCGGATTGATGACGGTGCCGAAATCGTTGGCGGAGAAGTACCTCACCACCTCGACGACGCCGGTTTCTGGATCGATCTCGACCTCCGCCAGATGGCAGCCGTTCGGATAGCAAGATGGCACGGGCTCGCTGGCGAGCTTGA
>JASHRR010000721.1 GCA_030037185.1 Xanthobacteraceae bacterium
TTGGCGGCGGTTGCCGATCATCCGGCCGAAGCAGAGCACGATCGAGCTTGGCAGCACGATCATCAGCAGCGTCTGCACCAAATTTGTGATCGGTGTCGGATTCTCGAAAGGATGCGAGGCATTGGCATTGAAGAAGCCGCCACCATTGGTCCCGAGATGTTTGATGGTTTCGAGTGAAGCAACCGGCCCCAGCGCGATCGTCTGATCTGCTCCCTGCATCGTATGCGCGGTTGCGTTTGCGACAAGGGTTTGCGGCTCACCTTGCTGGATCAGCAGCAACGCGAGCACGAATGAAGCCGGCATCAGCACGCGTGTGGTGAAGCGGATCAGGTCGCGATAGAAATTGCCCAAATTGGCGCCGCCATTCACCGTGAAGGCTCGGATGAACGCCATCGCGACGACGAAGCCGGTCGTCGCGGAGGTGAACATCGGGAACGTGATAGCCGCCATCTGGCTGAAGTTCGAGAGCGTGGTCTCGCCGCCGTAGCCCTGCCAGTCGGTATTAGTGATAAAGCTTACTGCCGTATTGAACGCAAGCAGGGGCTCCATTCCGGCGAAGCGCTGCGGATTGAACGGCAGATGATCCTGAAACACCAGCACCAGAAAAATGATCAGGCCCATGATCAGATTCGTCGCCAGCATATGCAGCGTATAAGATTTCCAGTCCATCGCCTGGCTGCAGACCCGCCGTCCGATCAACAGGTAAATGAAATTGTCTAACGGATCCAACATACCGTCCAGCAGGGTCTTCTGGTCGGTGACAACGCGAGCCAGATAACCCCCCACCGGGATGCTGACCAGGAACCCCAACAGGAGGGTCAATCCGATTTGCAGCCAGCCCTGCAGTGTCATGGCCTTCCTCGGCGGCGCTCAGAATCGTTCGGGGTGGATCACTGCGTAGAAGAGATAGATGACGAGAGCGACACCGATCGCCAATAGCACGTACAAGGCCATGTTCAGCTCCTTGCGGATGCTGCCGGTCGGGTGGTCTATCGGGTGCGATCACGCCCTCAGAAGAAAATACCGATCCCGCAAACAGGCCGAAAACTGCAACCTGAGAAGAAGCATTGGGATGATCCGAAGCATGTCGCGCCCCTTTTTGTTGCAAAAATACGCGCTAGTGAGCCTTAAGTATTGATTTTCATCAACACACGTATGTTGAAATCTGAGAGGCGCCTTGCGGCGCGTAAAGAGCAACCGTCGGACACACGTTGGTTCCTGGCGTAACGATAGGTCCTCTCGTTGCTGCAACGAAGCAATCGCAACGATGCTGATGCTCTTGATCCCTGAGTAGGTCATCCTTTTCCGCTTAGAATGTCGTTCGGACGAACGTGCGGCTGGCACCTGCCTCAAGCTGCCCAGCCGCTCCGACATGAGCGCTCAAACGGCGACCGCTCGATGACCCCTCTACATAGATCCGCGTGCGTTTGCCGACAACGTATTCTGGGCGCTCATCTGGCATTTGCGCAATGACGACCCTCAACTCAGCCTTGTTTTCAGCGCGACGACGCCCACGCCGGTGACTGAAAGCAGCGCAATCGCCAAGATCAGCCTGCTGAAGTGCTTGACGGTCTGTACGTGAGATACGGCCGGTGTGGCGTCAAGCGCCCAAACATCTGCCGTTCTCGGCCTCAGGAAGTCACGATTTACCGCGCAAATCTCGGTATCGGTAGGCGGATCGCGTCATCGATCTTGCTCCCATCATTCGTTTTTGTCGCCTCTCGAACGGTGGAGGCTTAAAGGGCATCCGGCGGCGCGGCGGCGGACCCACGGGGTGCAGTTCGATGACGCGATGTCACTCCAGGTACATTGGGGACTTTGGCCCCCCATAGTATCGCAACTTGGCCGGCCTTTCTTGCTGCGCCGTGCTGGCTTTCGTCAGTGCCGCCTGCACGCCGGCCTCGCTGTTCATGCACGAGGCCGTAATCATTGCAAACACACCGGAAAGCAAGATGAGCAGCCTGAGTGGTTTTTCGACCATTGAGGCCCACATAGATGCCACTCCCATAATTGTTCTCGCGTCCACCGACGCGGCGTCATGACTTGATTTGCCTCGGTCGTGAAATTTGCCATCTCCATCCAACTAAGAGAGCCTGACGACTTTCCGACCGTGCCAGTAAGATGGATTAACCGTCATATAAAAACGAGAGGGAGCGACACGCCGCCATATAGGCAGATCATAAAAGGTCGAACTTAATTAGGTCTCCTATCGGAGACGACGCGCGCCTGAGCGGCTCTCGGTGTCCACAAGAGGCTGCCCGATTGTCGGCTACGCTCCGGCCATTGCAGGCTGGTTCGGTGCGGAAATTGAGGCCACGATATCGAACAGGCCGATGACTGCCAGCTCTTTTGGCAGCTCCAGCCCAGAAATGGCCTTTCCGATGGGTTAAGATCACAGACAACGGTTCGACGTCCTGACCGCTCGACGTCACCATAATTCCCCCGTCTTAGGCGCGCCGCCCGCAGGGCGAGGGGGAGCGCACGACACTCACTGGCGAGCAAAGGCGTGTGCTTTTTTTGCTCGCGAACGCCGACGACAACGGCGCAACGCAACTATCGCTTCCTCGCCCGACTTGGGCGTGCCCATGCTCGCCAGAGTCGTGAACTGCCGCTCGGAGACGGCACGGTGATCGGGCTCGGAAGGGTGCGGATTACCGAAGCTGGATCAGCGGCGCTTGCAGGTAGGAGCCGGTCCCGTCGAAGCCCCTTCTTTGCTGAATATCACAGCTGGCCTCGGCGCCGCCGTGATCAGCTTTGCGATTTTGGACGCTTTCGCGTGGTCCATCATTTGGAAGGCAGGCTGTACGGCGCAAGGGTGCAAAAAAGCCTATGCTTTTCCGGGATCGATGGTCGCTTCCCCGGGGACGCACGGCGACGTACGAAC
>JASHRR010000722.1 GCA_030037185.1 Xanthobacteraceae bacterium
GACTATGTCCGCCAGGCCGTCCTCGTCGCCAAGGAAATGCCGGGCACGCCGGTCAAGCTGCTGTGGTCGCGCGAAGAGGACATGACCCACGGCTGGTATCACCCGATCACCCAATGCAAGATGACGGCCGGGTTCGACGACAAGAACAACCTCACCGCACTGCATCTGCGCATTTCGGGTCAGTCGATCCTGGCGAGCGTCGCGCCCGGTCGCATGCAGAACGGTATGGACCCGGCAACCTTCCAGGGATTTGTCAAAGGCGGAGCCGAAACGGCGTTCGGCTATGAGGTGCCGAACCTGCTGATCGATCATGCGATGCGCAATCCGCACGTGCCGGCCGGATTCTGGCGAGGCGTCAACATCAATCAGAACGCCGTCTACATCGAGAGCTTCATGGACGAGCTTGCCGCGGCAGCGGGCGTCGATCCGTTGGAGTTCCGCCGCAGGCTCATGCGCCCCTATCCCAAGCACCTTGCGGTGCTCAACGCGGTCGCCGAAAAGGCCGGTTGGGGCAAGCCGGCGCCGCACGGCGTTTATCGCGGACTGGCGCAGATGATGGCGTTCGGCAGCTATGTCGCGGCATGCGCGGACGTTTCCGTCGACGGCAATAAGGTCAAGGTTCACCGCATCGTCGGAGCGACCGATCCGGGCTACGCGGTCAACCCTGCGCAGATCGAGCGCCAGATTGCGGGCTCGTTCGTCTACGGCTTGACCGGCCTGTTCTATGGCGAATGTACCGTCAAGGACGGCGCCATCGAGCAGACGAACTTCGACAGCTACGACATGATGCGCATCGCTCAGATGCCGAAAGTGGAGACCATCGTCATGCCCTCGGGCAGCGGCGTGTGGGGCGGCGTCGGCGAGCCGACCATTTGCGTGGCGGCGCCGGCGGTCCTCAACGCCATCACGGCGGCTACCGGCAAGCGCTATCGCCGCTTCCCGCTGAAGAATGAGGGCCTGACCCTTGTTTGAACGGACGCGGGCGGCGGTCGAGCGGACTGCCGCCCCGCCCTGCGGGAGGCCGGCCTGGCAGCCCTCTCGCAACACCCTGGCAACGAAGGCGCGTCACGTCCTCGTTGCAGCGGCGGTGGCTTGCCTCGGCATCACCCGGGCCTGTGCTGCGGATGCTCCTGCCGGCGCCGCATCGTGCACCGGATGCCACGCCGAAAAACCGAACGTCAATACGCCGGTACCGCGGTTGGCCGGACACGACGCCGGCGCCATGATAGCCGCGATGCAGGCCTATCGCAGCGGGCTGCGGCCCGCGACCGTGATGGACCGCATCGCCAAGGGTTTTTCTGATGACGAAATGCAGGCGATTGCAGCATGGTTCGCGGCGCTGCGGTGAGGATAGCGCCGTCACCGCACTGCGCCCGACCCGCCGTCAATTGGTCACCGGGGCCGTCGCGGCTGCGGGCGTCGGCGTGTTTCCTCGCCCGCTGCTTGCACAGGGCGCGCCGCCGCAGATCGTCGTCATCGGCGGCGGGTTTGGGGGGGCGACGGCTGCGCGTTTCTTGAAACGCGCTGATCCGCGGCTGGAGGTGACCCTCGTTGAGCCGAACCCGGTTTTTGCCGCTTGCCCGTTCAGCAACGAGGTGATTGCCGGGCTGCGCGACATGCGCGCGCAGCTGTTCGGCTATGACCGCGTCGCTGCGGCCGGCATCGCCGTCGTGCATCAGGCGGCGACCGGTGTTGACGGCCACCGTCGCAGCGTGACCCTCGGCAACGGGGTGAAGCTCTCCTACGACCGGCTGATGCTGGCGCCCGGCTCCGACCTGCGGTTTGATGCCCTGCCGGGTTACGACGAAGCGGCGGCGCAACGTATGCCCCACGCCTGGAAAGCAGGCGACCAGACGCTGCTGCTGCGGCGCCAGCTCGAGGCCATGGAGGACGGCGGGACGGTGGTCATGACGCTGCCGGCGCTGCCGTACCGCTGCCCGCCGGCGTCCTACGAACGGGCAAGCCTGATTGCGTACTACCTCAAGACCAAGAAGCCGCGCTCGAAGCTCGTGGTGCTTGACGCCAAGGACACGTTCTCGATGCAGCGCCTGTTCGAAAATGCGTGGCAGGAATTCTACCCCAACCTCGAATGGGTGCCGGTATCCTCCGGAGGCAATCCGACTGCGGTCGACCCCGCTGCCATGACGGTTTCGTCGGATTTCGACACCTACAAGGCGGCGGTCGCCAACGTCATTCCGCCGCAGAAGGCGGGCCGCATCGCGGCGCTGGCCGGGACAGCCGATCGCACCGGCTGGTGCCCGGTCGATCCGGTCACGTTTGAGTCCGGCCTTGTGCCCGGGATCCATGTCCTGGGCGATGCCGCCATTGCCGGGGCGGTGCCAAAATCTGCCTTTGCGGCCAACGCCACCGCCAAGATCTGTGCTGCAGCAGTCGCCAAGCTGGTGTTGGGAGAGGCTCCGGCCCGGCCGAAATTCGTCAACACCTGCTACAGCCTGGCGGCCCCCGATTACGGCTTTTCGGTTGCGGGGGTCTATCAGCCGGTAAACGGCCAATGGCTGGAGGTCGAAGGCGCCGGCGGTACCAGCCCGCCAGATGCGCCACGTGCGTTGCGAAGCCAGGAAGCAGAATTTGCCAATGGTTGGTTTAACACCATCACCTCCGAGATTTTCGGCTGACCAAAGGTCGAGCGCAATCAGAGCACTGGCGCTCTTTTCGACGTTGGCGGCAGGGATCTCATCGGCAAATGCCGAGCCGGCGCTGCGTGCCTACGCGATTGTCGGCGACGAAATCTCGGCATCCCTCACCGGCGTTGCGGGCGATCCGGTGCGCGGAAAAGCGATTGTGGCGAGCCGGCAAACCGGGTTGTGCCTGCTATGCCATTCCGCACCGTTGCCGGAAGCGAAATTCCAGGGCACCATTGGTCCCGATCTCAAAGGAATCGCATCGCGCAATACCGAAGGCCAGCTGAGACTGCGGATTGTCGACCCGCGTGCGTTCAACCCTGACACCATCATGCCGGCCTATTACCGCCGCGATGGACTGACCAGCGTTGCGCCGGCGTTTCGCGGCAAGACCGTGCTCACGGCGCAGCAGATCGAGGATGTGGTGGCGTTCCTGACGACTTTGCGGGACTAACAGAGGGTTCGATGACCGAAAGGCTTTTTCCCGTTACCAGGCGAGCCGTATTGGTCGGAGTTGCGGGCGCGTCCGGCACGCTCTTGGTTCGGCGCGCCGAGGCTACGCCCGAGATGATGCAGGCCGCGATCCGTCGGGTGATCGGCGAGGCGCCCGTGCGCAAGGGCAAGGTCACCCTCGACATTCCGCCACTGGTCGAAAACGGCAATACCATTGCGATGTCGGTTGCAGTCGACAGCGCGATGACGCAGACCGATTACGTGAAGGCGATCCACGTCTTCAACGAGAAGAATCCGCAGCCCGACATCATCTCCGTGCATCTTGGCCCGCGCGCCGGCAAAGCGGCCTTCTCGACCCGCATCCGCCTTGCCGATTCGCAGAATGTCGTCGCCATCGCGGAGTTGAGCGACGGCTCGCTGTGGTCCGACACTGCCGAGGTGATCGTCACCATCGCGGCCTGCCTGGACTACAACTGACGTCAACGCGTCCACCGACGACGGCTTGTGAACCCATGATGCAACCATCCATGCGAGGCCCCAAGGCAACGGCGCAGCGCCGGCGCTCTCCTGGAGGTCCGCAGCCGACCGCCCAAGTTGCAAGCAGCGCGAAAGCGGCGGCTTTGGCTATGGCCCGGCGGCCCAGCCGCCGCAACCGGCAACTGAACTTTCAAAACGGCCGTTCGGCTTCAACGGCAGACTGCGATCGAGGCTCGCAAGCCGGACGGGTGAACGGCAGGCAACACTGCAAGAGAGAGGCGGCGCTTCCTGTGCCGGTATCCGCCGGCAATCCGGCGCCGATGATTCGATGGCCCGTACCCTCATCAATGTTCCGCCCAAGGCCAAGCGTGGCCAGATCATCGAGATCAAGACGCTGATTTCGCATGTGATGGAAACGGGATACCGCCGCAACGAGACGGGAGCGCCAATTCCGCGCGACATCATTAATCTGTTCGTGTGCAGCTACAACGGCACAGAAATCTTCCGCGCCGACCTGCATCAGGCCATCGCGGCGAACCCGTTCATCACTTTCTTTACCGTCGCAACCGAGAGCGGAACGCTGGAGTTCCGGTGGACCGACGATAACGGACAGGTTGAGACGGCCTTAAAGACCATCACGGTGGAGTAGGAGATCCGCCGGCTGGACGCGAGCGCGTCTTCGGATGTCGATCTTTATGGCGGGGTCTGCTCCGTCACCGGCAGTGATCCGCAGCTGATTGACCTTGGCTTTAAAGGTACCGCCAAGCGCGACAGAAATCCGGGCGGTTTTGGTTGACCCTGGCGTCGGCACCCGATCCACTTTTCACAACACCTTCACCGACAGCTTCTGCGTCACCGGCGTGATCCGCAGGGCCTCCAGGCGGTTGCGGTTGCGGCGCAGCACCTCGAAGCGAAAACCGTGGAACGTGAAGCTTTGGCCCGGCTCCGGGATCGAGCGGGCCTCATGAATGACGAGGCCGGCGATGGTGGTCGCTTCCGCATCCGGCAGGTTCCAGTCCATGGCACGGTTGAGGTCGCGGATCGGAACCGCGCCGTCGACGTTGACGGCTCCGTCCGGCAACGGCCGAACGCCCGGAACCTCGACATCGTGCTCGTCGCTGATGTCGCCCACGATCTCTTCGAGGATGTCCTCCAACGTGACGATCCCCATGAATTCCCCGTACTCGTCGACCACGATGGCGAGCGGGGTGCGCCGGCGCCGAAATGCCTTGAGCTGCTCGCTGAGCGAGCGGGTTTCCGGCACGAACCAGGGCGGGCGAGCGAGCCCCATCACGTCGATCCTCTTGGGATCGCCGCCGGCCTCCTGAATACCGCGCAGAAGGTCTTTCACATGCAGGATGCCGACGATGTTTTCGGGCGTGCCCCGCCATAGCGGAACCCGCGTCACCGGCTCCTGGAGAACGGCCTCGACCACCTTCTCGGGCGGCTCGCCCACATCCGCAGTGATCACCTCGGTGCGGTGGATCATCACGTCCGACACGGTTAAATCGCGGAGGTTGAGAAGTCCGCCCAACATGTCGCGGTCTTGCTTCTCAAAGCTGCCTTCCTGGTGCAGCAGATCGACGGCGCCGCGCAGGCGCTCATGGCCGGGCAGGAGTGGTTCGCCGGGGGCCACACCGGCAATCGCCAGCAGCCGACGCACGAGCCAGTCCGCCGCGTCGAGTACCGGCCCGAGGATCCGTACGACCCGGTCGAGTGGCCGTGCGATCGATATTGCATAGCGGTCGGGCGCGGCGATCGCGGCTGTCTTGGGCAGCATTTCGCAGAACAGGATCACCAGCACCGTCATGCCGATGCTCGCGTAGAGGACGCCGATGTCGCCGAACCACTCTTGCAGCAGGGCCGTGGCGAGCGCGGACGATACGATGGTCGCGACGTTGTTGCCGATCAGCAGCGCACCGATCAGCCGCTGCCGTTCGCTCAAAAGCAGGGTGACGATGGTGGCGTCAGGGTTGCCGTCCTTGGCGAGCCGCAGCATGGTGCCGCGCGACGACGCCGTCATCGCGGTTTCGCTTCCCGAGAAGAAAAACGACAGGAACAGAAAGAACAGAACCGCCAGAACGATCAGCCAGTCCGAGAGCATCAAACCCTCCCGATGGCGACGGTCGGCGCCAGCCGACAGCCAAAACCGGTCGGTGCGAAGGACGCAACCGGCACTGCCGGCACGGCGATGCCGGAGCCGTCGGCCCGTTGAAGCCGTCGGCAATGCTTACAGGTGATGTGTTGGGCCTTCCCGCGGTTGAACGCGTCGCGCTCGCGCACGGCGACCCAGCCGTGCTCGCCTTTGCGGCGATCCCTGGGCCTCCGCACCATGGCGCCGGTCGTAAAGCGACAGCCGCGCGGCAAACCGAACGGCCGACCAGCCGTCGTCCGCCGCCCGCGATGGCAGAGTTCAGACCGGCAGAGAACCTTGGCCGGCTTGTTGCGGTCCTCCTCCGCAACAACGGCAATGCCAGTGGTCTTGCTGGCGGGCTTGACCCTGACAGGGTGAACCCCGGCGCGGTCGCTCAGGCGGATCGTGAAACCGGTGAGAAACAGGCGCGCCCTTGTCGCACAACACGGCATCAGCGGTTTGTGGCGCGTGTCCAAAACGAAGACTGCCAACGTCGTCTCCTAAACGTTGCCCTTAAGGACCTGCCGTTGCGGACACTCTCCCCTCGTCGATGCCGCAGAGGAGCATTTGAGCAAAACCCGTGGTGCCTCTGCCGGGCTTGTCTCAGGCCTTCCGGAGCCTGAAATTGACGAGGCGCCCCGCGGTCCTGTCTGCAACGTGGCTTGGGGCCGTAGTCCCAAACTCAACCTTGGGCTTCCTCAGCGCCTGAAAGCCGCCGGCGGGAGCCGGCGGAACGGTTAACATCTGAGCTTCTCGATGAGAAAAGCGCGCACCAGCGCGGGATCGACATCGTTTGACATATAAGCAGCCCCGATATCCCGTAGAAGGACGAGTGTGAGCTTGCCGTGCCGCACCTTCTTGTCCTGCGACATCAGTTCCATCAGCCGATCCGCGTCAGGCGCGACGCCCGCGACCTCAGTGAGCCTGACCGGCAGGCCGGCGCCCGAAAGGTGGCGGGTCGCGCGTGCCGCATGTTCCGGCGCCAGCACCCCGAGGCGGACCGAGAACTCGGCTGCAAGCGCCGTGCCGAGCGCGACGGCCTCGCCATGGAGAAGCCGGTCGGAAAATCCCGCCGCCGCTTCCAATGCATGCCCGAATGTATGGCCAAGGTTGAGCAGTGCCCGATCACCGGTCTCGCGCTCATCGCGGGCGACGATTGCGGCCTTCATGCGGCAGCTGGTGGCGATTGCATGTTCGCGCGCCGCGCCGCCCGCGAACAGGTCCCTGGCGTTGGCTTCGAGCCACGCGAAAAAGCCGGCATCACCGAGCAGCCCGTATTTGACGATTTCGGCATAGCCGGCGCGAAACTGGCGCAGCGGCAAAGTATCGAGCGCTGAGGTGTCGGCCACCACCAGGATGGGCTGGTGAAACGCGCCGACGAGGTTCTTGCCCAGGCGCGAGTTGATTCCGGTTTTGCCGCCGACCGAGGAATCGACCTGCGCCAGCAATGTGGTCGGCACCTGGATGCAGTCGAGGCCGCGCCGTACGGTGGCGGCCGCGAAGCCCGCAAGATCGCCGACCACGCCGCCCCCCAGCGCCACGACGAGATCGCCTCGCTCGACCCTCGCGGCGATCATCGCCTCGCACACCCGTTCGAAGCCCGCGAAGCTCTTGGCGGCCTCTCCGGCCCCGACAATGATGCGATTTGCCGTCAGCCCGCCCGCCGCAAGCGCCGCTTCGGCGGCTTCAAGGTGGAGGTGCGCGACGGTAGCGTCGGTCACGATCGCGGCCTTCGCGCCCGGCCTGAGCGCTGCGGCACGCGTCCCCAGGGTCGCCATCGCGTTGCGCCCGATGACGATTTCATAGCTGCGCTCGCCAAGAGCAACGTTGACGATCGTTTGATCGCCCGATCGCAGCGGCGCGGTCACTGTTCGTCCTTTCGGCCGCAGCCATTGCCAATGCCGAGCCGGCGGCGCAACGCTGCAACGATCTCCTCGACAATCACGTCGTGGGGAACATCCCGCGACATCACCACGAGATTGGCCTCGCCATAGACGGGATTGCGCGCAGCGAGAAGACCAGCCAGTGTCGCAGTCGGATCGGCGGTCTTGAGCAGCGGCCGGTCGTTGCGCCGCCGCAGCCGCCGCGACAGCACGTCGATTTCAGCCTTCAACCAGACCGAAATGCCCTTCTCATGAATCCAGGCGCGGGTTTGCGGATTTATGAAGGCGCCCCCGCCGGTTGCCAGCACCTGGGGGCCGTTCTCGAGCATCCGAGCAATCACGCGCGCCTCGCCGGAGCGGAATGAAGGCTCGCCATGGGCCTCGAAGATGTCGGCAATAGACATGCCGGCGGCTTCCTCAATCTCGGCATCAGCATCGGAAAACGGAATGCCGAGCCGCGCCGCCAGTCGCCGGCCGATCGAGGATTTGCCGGCCCCCATCATGCCGACCAGCACGATGGAGCGCCGCCCGAGCGCCGCCGCAAGTGGCGCATCGTGCGATGCAACGCCCAAACGCAGGCCAGCGCCGTTCATGGAATCGTCTCGCAATCGCTTAAACCTCGCACGGTCGATTGTGCGGCGCAATGTGACGCCGGGCCAGCCGCGTTGATCAGGCACAACGCCCGTCAACGAGCTGTCTTTACAAAACTTTACGCGACGGACAAATCCCCGAAATTCGGCTTTGTCACCTTTCGCGGCGGGGCGATCAGACCGAGAGGAAAGCCGAATGAGCACACACGATCCGAAAAGCGCGACGGCGGATTCGGTTCCGCAAGGCAGACGGCGCAGCTTCACCGCTGTGGCGGCGGCCCTGGCGACCGGGGTTCTGCTTGGGGCGTTCGCCGGTTCCTCGGCCGGCCAGGAATTAGGGCGTCGCATGCTGGCACCCGTGCCGGGCATGGCGACGGCCGCCGCAGGCTTCGCAGACTGGCAAAGCGGCCTTTTTGATGGCGCGATCGGCGCGCTGGTGGAGGCGCGCGCGGACCGCATGATCCGCCATTTGTCGATCGACATCGACGCGACAACCGACCAGCAGGACAAGCTGCAGGCGATTGTGCGTGAGGCGATCAAGGATTTGCTGCCAATGCGCCAAAACATGCGGGCTGCCCGCGCCACCGCGCGCGACCTGTTGACCCAACAGACGATCGACCGGGCCGCCATTGAAAAGTTCCGCACCGATCAGATCGCGATCCATGACGCGGCGAGCAAGCGGCTCGTTGCAGCAGTGGCCGACGCCGCCGATGTGCTGACGCCCGAACAGCGTCGCAAGGTCAGCGACATGCTGGCGGGGCGCGGCCAATGGGGTCCGTGGTGGGGTCACGGCCCGGGGCGCGTCCTGATGTGGCGCAACTGACGCCGCATCGGAGAAGACCCAGCATCGGTCCGGCCCATTTGCGAATCGGAAAATACGGCGGTTTGCGTCATGTTTGAATTTGAACCACTGCCATGCGTCACGGGTCGGGGTCTGGTGCGGGCCACGGCCTGCCTCGCTGCGACGTCGCCCCACCAGCCCGATGTGCGATTGGAAACGGCGAAATGCGTATAGAATGAAGCCGTGACCGACCGCATCCTGCTCATCGAAGATGACCGGCGCCTCGCCGAGATGGTGAAGAACTATCTTTCGGGGTTCGGATTCTCGGTGATCACCGCTCACAGCGGCGGAGCCGGCATTGCGCTCTATCGCCGCGAGGCGTTCGACGCTCTGATCCTCGACCTGATGCTGCCGGATACTGACGGGCTCGAGGTCTGCCGGCAGGTCCGCGCCGACGGCAAGGCGCGAATTCTGATGCTGACGGCGCGCGGCGATGCCATGGACCGCATTATCGGGCTTGAGATGGGGGCCGACGACTATCTCGCCAAGCCGTTCGAGCCGCGCGAGCTGCTGGCACGATTGCGCTCCATCCTGCGGCGGGCGAACAGCGAGCAGAGCTCACAGCTGCTGCGGTTCGGTCGGCTGGAAATCGACGCCGGCGCCCGGCAGGTGCGCCTCGATGGCGAGGCGCGCAACGTAACGAGCTACCAGTTCGCGCTGTTGCTGGCCCTGGCACGGCACGCCGGCCGGGTGATGTCGCGCGAGGCGCTGATGGACCTTCTCAACAACGAGCGGCTCGAGGCATTCGACCGGTCGATCGACGTGCATATCTCACGCATTCGCGCTGCGATTGAGGACGATCCCAAGCGGCCGCGCCGCGTCATCACGGTGCGAAGCGCCGGCTATGTCTTCGCCAAGGCGCAAGACTAGACAATGCGACGCCTCTATCAAAAGATCTATCTGGTGTTCCTGGCGAGCCTCATTGCCGTCGTGGTGCTGAGCGGGGTGGCCTGGCGGATCTCGCAGGCGAACGCCCCCCACAGCGAGGCCCTGGAACTCGCCGGCGAACTCGCCGGGGCAGTGTTACCGCCGCCGGATGCGCCGCCGCAAATGCTGCAGCGGGCGCTCGAACGGCTCGGCGGGCGGTCAGGGATCGATATCGCCCTGTTCGACAAAAACCGCGCCCTGGTGGTGAAAGTCGGCAAACCGTTGCCGCCGCCAACCGCGGTCGGCGAAAGCGGCGTGCGGTTCCACGGGCGCGGCCCGGCGTGGACGTTTCGCTTGCCCGACGGACGCTGGCTCGTTGCGCGCATGCCGCTGCGGCCGGCGGGCCCGCTGCTCGGCCTGGTGTTCTTCCTGACCGCCATGGCGGTCACCATCGCGGCGTTCTCGTATCCTGTGGTGCGCGGCCTGACCAGGCGCATCGAGCGCTTGCAGGCGGGCGTCGAAACGCTCGGTGCCGGGAACCTGGCGACCCGCGTCGCTGTCGAGGGGTGCGACGAGGTCGCTCAGCTCGCCGCGAGCTTCAATCGTGCCGCGGCCCGGATCGAAGAACTGGTCGGCGCGCACCGGCTGCTGCTCGCCAATGCATCGCACGAATTGCGCACGCCGCTGTCGCGCATAAGACTTGGCCTGGAGCTGTTCGAGGCGAAGCCCGAGGCCAAGATCAAGGCCGATATTGCCCGTGATATCGCCGAGCTTGACGGCTTGATCGAGGAGATTCTGCTCGCCAGCCGGCTTGACGTTGCCGCCGCGCCGCCGGCCGCGGAGGACGTAGACCTGCTGGCCCTGCTGGCGGAAGAATGCGCGCACTATGATGGCTGTACCCTCGATGGCGAACTCGTCGTCCTGCGGGGCGACGCGCGGCTGTTGCGCCGACTGGTACGTAATCTTCTTGACAATGCGCAGTGCCATGGCAGGCCTCCGACCAGGGTCGAATTGCGGCGCGACGGCCGGCGCGCGTGGCTGTTCGTCAGCGATGCGGGGGAGGGGATTCCGCCCGGCGAGCGCGAGCGCGTCTTTCTGCCATTCCATCGACTCCGCGGCGACCGCAAGGGCGCCGGCCTCGGCCTCGCCCTGGTGCGTCAAATTGCCCGGCTGCATGGCGGTGACGCGAGCGTCATGGCGCGGCCTGACGCGCCGAGCTGCATCGTCGTCGGGTTAGCCCCGACGGTGCTTTCCCCCGCCAGTTCCCCCGGGGCGGGCGAGGGTAAACGCGAGCCGTCGCCGGGGTGCGGGGAGGGGAGGCAGGCGGCAGAAGGTGAGCGCCAAAATTCGCTCTTGCCAGAGCGCGACGAAAATGATCGTAGTCGCGCCCAGGCAGGGGCGCTGAGCGGGCCGTAAAGGTATGCAGCCATGCCGACCTTGATCAAGTTGCTGGCAACCATTGGCGTGATAGCTGCGATCGGCTACGCGGCGATGTTCGCGCTTGCCAGCTTGGTTGAGCCGAGGCCGCGCGAAATGGTGGTGACGGTACCGCCGGATCGTTTCGTCAAGCAGCAGCACTGACCACGATGGGACCCGTCAAGGCCTCCGGGCGGCAATTGGCTGCGCTGTTTCTCGATATGGTGGCGGCCGAGCGCGGCAGCGCCGCCAACACGCTCGCAGCCTATTCGCGCGATCTTGACGATCTCGCCGGCTACCTGGCGACCCGCGGTCGCACCATTTCTTCCGCCACCACGGCTGATCTCAGGGGCTACCTGGCGATGCTCGACGATCATGGCTTTGCGGCATCCTCGGTGGCGCGGCGGCTTTCGGCAATTCGCCAGCTTTACCGCTTTCTTCTTGCCGAGGGATACCGGCCCGACGATCCGGCTGGGATTATCGCCGGACCCAAACGCGCACGAGCGCTGCCGAAAGTGCTGTCGGTGGCGCAGGTCGAAGGGCTGATCGCGGCGGCACGGCGGGCCGCCGATGCGCAACGCACCGCGGGTCCGGCGCGATTGCGGGCGCTGCGGTTGATGTGTCTCCTCGAGCTTCTTTATGCCACGGGCTTGCGCATTTCCGAGCTGATCACGTTGCCGGCGTCGGCCGCAAGGCGCGAGGACGACGTGCTGGTCGTGCGGGGCAAGGGCGCAAAGGAACGATTGGTTCCGCTCAACGGCGCCGCCAAAGCCGCGATGCGCGACTACGGGGCGGCACTCGCTCAATGGAACCGTGACCGCAGCCTGCCATATGAGCCGAAATGGCTGTTCCCATCGTTCGGCGAGGACGGTCATCTGACCAGGCAGCATGCGGCGCGCGAATTAAAGGAGCTTGCGCTCGCCGCGGGGCTGCGTCCGGAACAGGTGAGCCCGCACGTGCTGCGCCACGCTTTTGCGAGCCATCTGCTGCATAACGGCGCTGATCTGCGCGTGGTGCAGACTTTGCTCGGCCACGCCGATATCTCGACCACGCAGATTTACGCCCATGTGCCAGACGAGCGGCTCAAGAGCCTGGTTCGCGACTTGCATCCGCTGGGTGAAGACTGATGCGCAGCTATCTCGATTTCGAAAAACCGGTGGCCGAGCTGGAGGCGAAGGTCGAAGAGTTGCGCGCGCTCCAGGAGACCGGCAACGCGGTTGCCATCGGCGAAGAGATCGCGCGGCTCGAGGCCAAGGCGACCGCGGCGCTTGATGAACTCTACGCGGGATTGACGCCGTGGCAGAAGACCCAGGTTGCACGGCATCCGCAGCGGCCCCACTGCCTCGATTACGTGAACGCGCTGATCACGGATTTCGCGCCTCTGGCCGGGGACCGCAAGTTCGGCGAAGACAGCGCCATTGTGGGCGGTTTCGGGCGTTTCCAGGGCGAAAGCATCTGCGTCATCGGTCACGAGAAGGGGTCGACCACCGAAGACCGGCTCAAGTACAATTTCGGCATGGCCCGGCCAGAAGGCTACCGCAAGGCGGTCCGCTTGATGGAGATGGCCGACCGCTTCGATATTCCGGTCTTGGCATTGGTCGATACTGCCGGCGCATATCCGGGGATCGAAGCCGAGGAGCGCGGGCAAGCCGAGGCGATTGCGCGCTCGACCGAAGCCTGCCTTGTGCTCGGCGTGCCCAATGTGGCGGTGATTCTCGGCGAGGGCGGCTCCGGCGGCGCCATCGCGGTCGCTGCGGCCAACCGGGTTCTCATGCTGGAGCATGCGGTATACAGCGTGATCTCGCCGGAGGGCGCTGCCTCGATTCTCTGGCGCGATACCGCCAAGGCCCAGGAAGCCGCCACCAGCATGAAAATCACGGCCGACGATCTGATGCGATTCGCCGTGATCGACCAGATCATCCGCGAACCCAAAGGCGGGGCTCACCGCAACGCCGGCGCAGCCATCCGGGCGGTCGGCGAGGCTGTGGCGGCTGCCTTTCAATCGCTGGGCGACATGGATCGCGACGCCATCCGAGCCCAT
>JASHRR010000723.1 GCA_030037185.1 Xanthobacteraceae bacterium
CGTGGCCCAGGGTCCTGAACAAGTCACCGAACTGCTACAAGGTCGCGCGGCATTCACAGATTGGACCGCCGACCGTCCGGGCTTGCGCCGGCACATCAGGCCCATGGATCTTCCGCCGGCAGATCTTGGCGCCTCGTTTTCGAATGGTGTGCGGATAACGCGTCGCTCTGCAAGCCAAAAGCCAGTGGTGCGTCCCGGTTTCGAGGTCAGCCTACTCGCGGAGGGGCTTGATGAACCACGCCTTATTCGCGCTGCGCCCAATGGCGATATCTTCGTGGCGGAGAGCAGTTCCGGCAGGATTCGCGTGTTGCGGCCCTTGGATGCTGGCAAGCCGCGCAGCGAAGTGTTTGCAGCGAATCTTACCGACCCTTTCGGCATTGCGTTCTATCCCCCTGGCCCCGATCCAGAATGGGTCTACGTCGCCAACACCGGGTCGGTCGTGCGTTTTGCGTATCGCAATGGCGACCTCACGGCACGCGGCAAGCCTGAAACCGTGGTGCCGCGGCTGCCGATCGGCGGCCATTTCACGCGCGACGTGGTGTTCTCGCCCGATGGATCGAAGATGTTCGTCTCAGTCGGCTCGGGATCCAATGCAGGCGAAAGGATGGGCAAGCCGGATCCGGCAGAGCTCTCGGCATGGACATCGCAGCATCCGCTCGGCGCCTCTTGGGGCAACGAGACCGATCGCGCCGATGTGCTGGCGTTCGACCCCGATGGCGGCAATCGCCGCATCTACGCCACCGGCATTCGCAATTGCGTAGGCCTCGCGGTCGGCCCTGATGGAAACCTGTGGTGTTCGACTAACGAGCGCGACTCGATTGGCGATAACGTTCCACCCGACTACATCACGCGGGTTCGCGAGGGCGCTTTCTATGGCTGGCCGTGGTACTACATCGGCGGTAATGAAGATCCGCGGCACAAGGGAGAGCGACCCGACCTCAGGGACAAGGTCACGGTGCCGGACGTTCTGCTCGAGGCTCATTCCGCCTCGTTGGGACTCACCTTCTACAACGCGCAGCAATTCCCCTCCCAATATCACGGCAGTCTGTTTGCCGCCGAACACGGCTCGTGGAATCGCAGCAAACGGACCGGCTCCAAGGTGATCCGCGTCATCATGCGCGACGGCGAGCCGACCGGTGAATACGAGGATTTCGCGACCGGCTTTGGGGTCAACGATGCATCGGTTTGGGGCCGCCCGGTCGGCGTTACGGTGACGCCGGATGGCGCCCTGTATGTCTCGGATGATGCGGGCGGCACGATCTGGCGTATCACCAGCAAGGCGCGCAATTAGCGCGGAGACCCCGCGGCGTCCACCGGGTTCGTGATAGGTAACCTCGACGTCCGTCACATGCAGTGATGGAGGAGCCGGCTCTGCTATTGGCCGGCACCGGTATTGGCCGCATTGCGTGGCGTGCTTGCGCCTGAGCTCGCCATGGATGGATGCCGAGGTGTCTCCTCACAGCGACCGCGGCGTTTGCAGGATCGGCATCGCCCGCTAGCACCACGGAAAAGACCTCATGCTCGCGGTTGCGTCAGCATCGTGCTTGAGGAGGCCCCGTCAAAAGCGCGGGGGGCCATCAAATGAACTTCCCTCAGGCGATAGTTTCGGGGTTCAAGAAGTACTTCGCGTTCTCTGGCCGGGCCACAAGGTTGGAATACTGGTACTGGATACTCTTTGTTACGCTGGTCGAGGTCATCGTTCTCAGCATTGGCGTAACAATAGGGCTGGACGTATTATTTCAACTGCTCCAGATCTTGCTTTCGGGCGTCGTGTTGTTCATTCCAACACTTGCCGTCCAGGTCCGGCGCCTGCATGACACGGATCGCACTGGCTGGTGGCTGCTGCCGCCGTCGATCGCCTCGGTTTTTTTGAAAGACTTTACCGACCTTGGGTGGATTCCGCTCACTGGCCCGGTGCCGGGCTTCATCATCCTGGGGATGTTCGTTCTCCTCCTTTTCTGGAACTGCCTCAGGGGAACCGAGGGAGACAATCGCTTCGGGCCTGATCCCCTGGGCGAGGATGCCAGAGTGGCGCAAGTCCTCTCCTGACCGCCGTTGCTGAATTGCGTCGTGGTGGAAATAAGGGGGAGCATGGCTGCCATGAAATTCAGTCCGCAGCTCAGCGCGGCATTGAAGCGTGCCAACCGGAAACAGCGGGTTAAAGAGATCGCCACCGGACTTGGCGTTCACCATGCGGCGTAACGCTTCCAGTTCAACAAGAATTCCGGCAAACTTGCGATCAATCGCGCAATCGTCTTCCATCGATTTCGCTCCTGGCTGGTTGGTGCCTCCAGGATAGCGAAACCAGGGGCTGGACGTCACAACCGGCCCCCCGCTCCACACACGACCGCAAGCAATTCCAAACAACGCCAGTGCACCAGCCCAGCAACAGCGCGCCAAAAAAAACACGGGCGTCCATTTTACCAACTTTCCGGCGCTTTTGAAAACGCACAGAGGCGGGTGGCGTGTCGCTGGCGCGGCAAGCTATGCAAGCCACTGAGACCGAGAAACCCAATGGTGCCCAGCGCGCCTCACTTCCCGCGTTGACGCC
>JASHRR010000724.1 GCA_030037185.1 Xanthobacteraceae bacterium
CCGAGGAGATTGGCACCCTCGCTCGTGTGCGTGGAGTGGCATCGGCCGTCACCCGGGCGCGTCAGAGTGCGCGCATCTCAGATTCGGCCGACGTCCACTACCTTCAAGTCAAGGGAGCGCTTGTGACATCGGCGGCGATCGCTGATGCGGACGTGCGTGGGGCAACTCTTGTCACGCAAGAGCCGAACGCTCAAAAACGTTCGCACGCGGTGCGATGGCCCTTGGCGTTGGGCTCGCGCTCGGAGAAGTCCATGAAAATGCGCTCGTCGAGGCATCGTCGGCCGCAACCTCGATGTCACTCCGCGGTGGCCTCGACCTCGGCTGGTGGCGAGCTGAAGACCTGCGAGGTTCTGCTATTTGGCAATGCACCAGGTTCGGCGGGCGACTAGCGGATGGACCACGGCGTGCTGAAGGACGGAATTGATGAAGGGCGTGCGGTCCGCCCTGGCTAATCTCGGCTCGATCTCACATCCGTCCCGCCCGCGCCGGGCACGACGGTCGCGGAAATCCGGCAATGCGCTATAGTTCACCCCACGGAATCCCGCGAGCAGTCGAATGGCCGGAAAAGAACCCCACCCAATAGCCTTTGTTAAGTCAATCCGATGAGCCGGATGCATCCATTTGCCACTCAATCGACGGGGCAAATCTTGCACGCCAACCCGCCGCACCCTTGAGGCAAGCATGAGCATGAACAGCACACTCCCGTCCGCCACTCTGCATGGGCTTTTCCATATTGCCATCAAGACGTTTGATCTGGAATCGACGCGCGCCTTCTGGCGCAACATCATCGGCTTGCGCGAGGTCGCGCGCCCAGATTTCGGCTATCCGGGCGCTTGGTTTGGATGTCCGCAACCCGGTGGCCAAGCGATCATTCATATCTACGCTGGTGGGCCGGCGCTGGGCGCATCCGGGATCGCGCCGCGCGGGACCGGGGCGATCGACCATGTCTCGTTGTCCTGCTCGGGCTATCGCGAGTTTGTCGCGCGGTTCAAGGAGGTCGGGCTTCCGTTTCGCGAGTTCGTCGTGCCGGGAACGACGTTGTGGCAACTGTTCGTATATGATCCGAGCGGCGTCCAACTCGAGCTTACATTCGAAGGCAGCGTCGAAGGCGACGAATTGCCGGACATGTCACCCGGCCGCGCCTATGTGGCTGGCGCCGATTTCTACGATGCTGCAAGCTATCCGAAGCTTGGTGCCGCCGGCTTCAATTGAGTCTCGGCGAAAGGGGACGACCAGTGGTTTCTCGCGGTTCATCGGCAACTGTTCGGGTTGACCAAATCATCGAAACGAACAAATTTCGATCGAGCTTGAAACGTCGACACAATAAGGCAGGTCTACGGTGCGACGAAGAGTGGAGTTGAGGGGATCATTCTCGGTTAGCGCGACTGACATCGAAGCTTCGGCATTCGCACCCTTCGGAGACGTCGTGCGTGCACTGCCGACTGACGGGCGTACTGAATGGTCGGGCGCTTTGACGAACACCCGCGCCAACGCCCGAATCAGTCTCTACACGAACACCGTGCGGGCGGTACGGCTGCCTGTCGAACTATCGGTAATGGAGCGCCATCCGCACTCTTTTCAAACCTTCATTCCGCTTGATACCAGTCGATATCTAATCTGTGTCGCGCCGAACGGCGCCACCGATTTGCCCGTGCTTGAATCACTTCAGGCCTTCATCGTTGGCGCCGGAACGGGCATCACCTATCGAGAGAATATCTGGCATCATCCTATGATGGCGCTCGACAGGTTGGCGCAGTTCGCAGTCTGGATGTGGCGAAGTGGCGGCGATGATGACGAGGAGTTCGTCGATTTGGTCCCACCGGCCCGCGTACAAGGCCCCTGAGCGCTCCATTCGAGCGTTCGTGGCGTTAGGAGCAGGAGACCTGCGGACTTCCTGCGTCGCAACGATCCCGAGCGAAGCCGGGGAACGGGACCGCAGGCACCCGTGAGCCGCAAGCGTGGCTGACGATCGAAATTAGATCGAGCACGTTGTGTTGGGTGCCCGGTGAGCGAGGCGGAACTGCCCATAATAGCTATTCTGGGAAGCTGTGCGGCCTCCTCGAAGGCACCTCACTTACCAAAAGAGCGGGCCAGCCTTTACTCGGCGGCTTCATCGGCCGGGTGCCTGGCGCGTACAAGGTCGT
Source organism: Xanthobacteraceae bacterium (assembly GCA_030037185.1). The sequence goes on from JASHRR010000724.1 coordinate 2,145, forward strand.
CGATCTCTTCGCAGCGATCTGCATCGATATGGTGCGCAAGCCACGTCACCCGCTTTCGTCGCCCGATCCCTTCCAATCGTGGAGGGCCGCGGTTGCGGGTGCCATGGCTGAGGGCGACGAACTTGTTCACAAGCGCCGCGGTCTCAGCCGGCAGTCCGACGGTGACTTTGATCTCGGTCGTCTTGCGGTCATTTCTCCTGCTTTGTTGGCGGTTACGTCCGTTTGGTTGATTCGGAGCAGTGGAAATCTGGCACCCGAATTCAGATCGATCTCAGTCCAAGACGACAACGTCATCCTTCGCATGCTAGAAGCCCACGTGTTTATTCATCGTTCTAAGGATCAGGGCCATTCGTCGGCTCCCATGAACGTAGCTTTTAGCGAACGGGCAGATCGGGCCGGTATGCACAGCGCTGTCTTTAACATAGATGCTGCACGGAGCCGTCGTCGCGCCAATTCGCCAACATCTCTTCCGCCGCGGCCGGATCAGCCCTGATGCGGGCGACGGCCATCCGCTGCAATCCCATGTGCCGGGCGATCTCGCTGACATTCATGGGTGCCGGCGACCAAGAGCGGTTGCACGGTAACTCGCGGAATGCGTCGGTGTCATAAGCCTTGTCGCCAAGCAGCCTTTAAAAAGCCTACAAGGTCCGCAACGTCATTGAGTGCTGCTACTGTAGACCGAAGGATTTCAGGCGTATCGCCACGCGCTACGACAAGCTCGCCCAAAACTTCTTTTCCAGTGTCTGCTCGTCGCCGCCGTGGCCTACTGGATTTGAGCTAATTGAGTCCGGAACCTGGCAAAGGTAATTGTTTATACATCGCGGTGTGAGACCAGCCGAGTTGTGGCTTCGTGCCCCTAGCGGCTCCTTCGCGCCTTTCTCTTTGATCACATCCTCTGGCGCGTTAACGCAAATCTTTGGCTCAAATCAGGGGGCGAGGGAGATTGCTGCCCCCGATACGCACGTTATGTGTAGCGAGTGAAATAATGACGGAGCATCCTGCTATGGACAAGCAAGGATTGAAAACCCAAACCAGCTTTTCGCTAAGCCTGGACGCCGTGCGCCGAGCGGCAGCGGCCTACGAAATGGTGAAAGGAGCCAACCTGATACTTGAGACGCTGCCGACCCCGGTGTTGGAAGCGTTGCGCGATTACGCCAAAGATCGGATTAAGGGCAGGAACGGCCCAATGGTTTTGTGCGAGCGCCACTACGTGGAGCACCTCGACGAGCTGATAAAGCAAACACACGCCGACGAGCGACGTCTGCTGCATGGCTTAACAGGCGTCGTGCCGCCGCCGGATCAAGACGACAAGTCGTGATCGTCCAGTGACCATACGCATACGCGGTCGTATCTACCCCACCCCCCACCCGCCGGAGAACTCGGCGCATAGCAGCCTATTGCGCATGGGCGCCGCTCAATCGGATGGACGACGTCTATTCATCTCAACAGCCCAAGATACGCCGGATCGGAGAGCTTACGAGCAACGGATCGAGCTGCTGATGCATGAAGCCCGTCACCGCACCAAGAATATTCTCGGTCCTGTACAGGCGATTGCCCGCCAGACATCGGAACACAAACTTTGAGGCACCGAAACTGCTTCTGAGCGCGGCTGTCGCCCAAGCCATCGGTCTTGCGACCAATGCCGGCAAATAGGGCGCGCTGTCAACGGATGCTGGCCGTGTGGGCGTGAGCCGGCGGCTCGACGATGAGATCCACACGATGGGTTGGATCGAGCGCAACGGACCGCCCGTGCAGCCGCCAGAGGGTCGGGGCTTCGGCACCACAGTCATCCAGTCAATGGTGAAACGAACCCACGGCGGTGAGGTTGAGGCTGATTACGCTCCCTCGGGTTGCGGATGGCACTTGACCTTGCCCGGCAGCAAATGCGCTTGAGGCAAGGGATGATTGGGCGCATGTCGCAGGTGAACATGGCTGGCAACCCTCTGACAAGCTCGGCTGGAATCCCCGGTACTGCTATTCGGCTATCGCCAAGCACCTTGGACTCGTGTGGAGGTTTGAGGGTGCTCGCGTGGTGGAGATGACGCGCGAGCTGGCTTGGGGCTTTGCCGACATTGCCGCCCACAGTCGGCTCGGCTCGAACGAGCTGCGCGTGGGCGCTCGCGGTTACGAATCCGACAACGAGACGGCGGATGACCCGGTGAAAACGGCGGCTGAACGTAGCATTGACATAAGAACCTCCCGACGTTTGCGTTATTTGGATTTTTCGATCTTCGTCACGGTGTATTGGCCGTTGACCTGTTCGGCATCGAACTTGATTTTGCTTCCCGCCTTGACGGAAGTGAGCATCGCGGGGTCCTGAGCCTTGAAAACCATGGTCATGCCCTGGTCCATGCCGAGTTTCTTGATCGGCCCATGTTTTATTGTGATTTTGCCGGCCGACTGATCTACCTTCATCACCTGGCCGGCGATCAGGTCTGAGGATGCTTGAGCGCTGACACCCTGGGCTTCCGCAGAGAGCGTCAGCGCCAAGATGACTGTTGGAATTGGTCTCATGTTGTGGACTCCTTCCTGATTGTCTTTGATTTGCTTGCTCAGTTAAGGTTTTAGTTGCCTGCGGCCTCTGTTTTGACTGCCAGCGGATTTCCGGCCACGCCGCCGCCAGCGACCGCAGCGCTGAGATTCACGCGCGCCAGCCAGAAATTTCGCTGCGCTTCAATCGCTGCGACTTTGACGGCAAGACGCTGCCGTGCCTCGCTCAAAAGCGGGAAAACGTCGATTTGCATTGCGCCGTAGCGAAGGGTCATTTGATCAGTGATGATCTGGCGCAGCGGCAGCACAGAATCGCGGTAGTGGATGGCAATGTCATAGGCCGATCGGTAGACCCGATAGGCGTCGCGTGCTTCCGAACGCACGTTGACCGCTTTTTCAGTCAGCCGGTTCACGGCTTCGCTGTAGGCCTCGGCGGCCTCACGCACGCGAACTTCCCCGAAATCGAAGACCGGCACCTGAAGATCGACTTCAACGCCGCCGCCAGTGCCATGAACACCTAACTCACGCTGAGTACTCGACACGCCCGAGACATCCAACAGGTTGATGAAGCGGGTGGCGGTGGTAAGTCCGTAGGTTTTGGCGAGCGCATCGACTTCGCTGCGTGCTAACTGAAGATCGACGCGCCTGCGAACGGCTTCGGCCTCGATGGGCAAGCTGTTGGGCCGCTTGGGGAGCGCCGGCAAGCCCTGCGGCAGCTTGATGTCCGAATGGTTGTTCCAAAGCCCCAGCGAACGGATCAGTGCCTCACGGTCGCTCGCCGCTTGCTGCTGCGCCGTCATCAGCCGGGCTTGAAGCTCGACGTAAAAGGCCTGCTCGCGCGCCTGATCGAGCTTGTTCATAGCGCCGGTTTCGCCAAGCTCCTTTGCGATCTTTGCCGATGTTTCGGCCGCAGCGGTAGCCTGGCTCAAGAATGTCGTCAATTGTCGTGACGCGACCGCGCGGTAATAATTGCGTCGCGTTTCAACACCGACGTGCAGCGTCTCCTCGACCCCCCGTAGCTGGGCTTGATCGAAACGCTCGGCGGCGAGATCGGACCGTGCCGGCAGTGTGGCCACCGCCAGGATGTCCCCGACGATCCGCCCTTCGATATCAAGCTCGACAGGGGTCGATAGGTGGCTCAACGAAAAAGACGGGTTGGGTGGAAGGCTTGCGGCGATTTTCTCAGCTTCGGCGAGGCCAAGGTCGTTATAGGCGGCTTGCAATCCCTTATTGTTCAACAACGCAACCTGCACGGCCGTGTCGGCAGACAGGGGCGACGTAAGCAGGCGCTGCGTTTGTGCGCGTGCCGTCGCGGAGGCGGCTTCGGTGTCGATTTTGTGTGCTTTGGCCTTGACCTCGGGCTCCGCAAGGTCCGTCACCAGGCCCATCCCGCCGTCCGCGGAAAAGGACGCGCAGCCCGCCACAAGGCTCGCCGCAATAACCGGCAGCAGGACACCCGACCTCACGGCTCACTCCTTGCGTCCGGCGGCGGTGACGGCGCAACGTTGCGGTTGAGGCCGGGCCACGGCTGCGGTTCGGCGGGTTGCCACGTAGCTGCCGGAATTGCGGAGCGGTACCGCGTGGGGAGGACGTTCGCGTCCGGATTAGCGGCGGCGATGGACGACGATGGGGGCGGCAGCACCGTGCATGCCGCGCAGCCAAAAAGAAGGCCCAGCGCCACGCCATGCGGGATGCGCGCCGCAGACCCTTGATGTCTGAGCATAACCCTCGGCACCTCATGCGTGAATCAGGAGAGCGTGCCGCGGACACCGCGGACACACGACGGCTCCGATCAGCGCAAGGGTCTTGGCGGGCGATCGAGACGGCCGGGAGGCAGGCCGGGCTCCTTATCAACGAGGCCGGCCACCAGCGTTTCGCCGGCCGTCCAGTCGGTCAGGACGCCAATCACGGGAGAAATCACACCGACAAAGTAAGCGTGCAGGGCACAGCAGGCATCGGCAGGATTTCCGCCATGGTCGCGATGATGGTGCTCATGCGTCTGTCCCATGCTGCCATGGTGCGCATGTTCGTGAGAGAGGGAAGCGAGCGCGCCTACTTGCGCGTTCGCACGCGGGGACGATACAACTCCGGCGAACTGGGCGACCATGAAAAGGGCGACCAGGAGCCGAACAAACGGGCGTATCGTCCGCAACCAAATCATCGCTGATCTCACAAAGCATATTCCTACGATCGGTGCCGGCTCGTCAATGCGCAGGCCACAATCGCTGCCCCGACGACCGGCAGTCCAAACTAGCCCCAGAACCGCCACCCCGGTATTGGACAAGCGGCTGGGGGGGTGCGCTTTGGGACCCGCCAAATATGCCGGGCCAAAAAAGCAGTTGTAACCTTGAGTGACCCTGGCCGCACCGCAGGGGCGCGGCTCGATGGCCGCAGCACCCAAGGCCGCGTCAGCCGTCGTCGCCACAGATTGCCCGGACTGGCCAGTACGCTCGGTCGGCGGAACACCCGGACCGACTTCGGTGTTGAGGTTGGCCGGGGCCACCGAACTGAGGACAGATGCAGCGCTTTTGCATTGCGATTGCCACCTCGGCAGCGCTCCTCGCCGCGGGCGCGGCTGCGGATCGCGTTTTCGCGCAGATCCCGGTGCCGCCCGAGTCGCCTCCCGACTACGGTCCGCCGCCAGTACCGGGTTATGATCCGTATGCTTCTGGACCGCC
>JASHRR010000725.1 GCA_030037185.1 Xanthobacteraceae bacterium
GAGTCCCCGGATGGGTGGTCTATACGCTGGCCGAGCCGGTCTTTATCCTTCAGACCGACACGCAGGTGACGATGATCAACCAGGGAGGCCCGGAGGTACGGCGCATTTATTTGGATGTACCACACGCCGCTGCCCCGGCGCCGTCATGGTATGGCGAATCGGTCGGTCACTACGAGGGCGGCGACACGCTCGTGGTCGATACCATAGCAATCTCGACCAAGACTTTCGTCGATAACTATCGCACGCCCCATACAGACAAGCTCCATGTGATCGAGCGCTACAAGTTGACCGACGGCGGCAAGATGATAGAGGTCATGATCTCGGTCGACGACCCGGGTGCCTTCACGACCCCGTGGTCTGCGGTGCAACGGTTCAGGCGCGTGCCGCGCGCATGGAGCGAGGACATCTGCGCCGAGAACAACTTTGATTTTCTTCAATACGAGGTCGCGCCGCTGCCGCAGGCCGCCCAACCCGATTTCTAGAGCGTTTCCGAAATGATTGGATCGCTCTCGCCGGCGCCATGCCCGTGCTTGTCGCGGGCATCCGCGTGTTTTTCCTCCCTTCCCGGCGCCTGCGGGTGGGGCGGCAAAGCAACCCGTGCCGGCCCTGTGCAGGAACGCGCGATGTAATCGCGAAATGCTCTCAAGCCGGCGGCGGCGGTGCCGCGAGAAGGCAGAATGGAGACGACATGCCCAACATGGCAAGCGCGGTGTCGAAATGGTTGCTCGCTGCGGGCGTGCTATCCGCATTTGCTGGCGGTGGATTAAATTCGAGGGTGCTTGCGGATGAGGCGGTGCCCAATTTTGCGCCCGATCGCGGGACGGCATGGATCCCGGACCGTCCTACTGGCGATGATTTCCTGCCGCCGCCCAGTGGGCCGGGGCCGGTGATGTCGGCGAAGGACCACCCCTATGTCCCGAATGGCCGCGGCGCTCAGCCGACCTATCGGGTCGCCGATCTCAGCAATCCGATTCTGCGGCCCTGGGTGATTGAAAAGATGAAAAAAGCCAACGACGAAGTGCTGGCGGGGAAGATTCCCTTCATCACGAGAGAGCGGTGTTGGCCGGCAGGCGTTCCGGGCTTCACCGTCTACACACGCGTGCAGGCCCTGTATTTCCTGCAGACGCCGGCTGAGGTCACGCTCATCAGCGAGCTCAACCATCAGCCCCGGCATATCTATCTCAACGTTGCGCATTCGCAGGCGCCGAAGCCTTCATGGTACGGCGAATCGGTCGGCCATTACGAGGGAGACGAACTCGTGGTCGACACCATTGGCCTCAACGACAGGACGTTTGTGGACAACTACCGCACGCCCCACACCGATGAGATCCACGTGGTCGAGCGCTTCAAGATGATCGAGGGCGGCAGGACGCTGCAGGCGGTCGTCACCGTTGACGACCCCGGCGCCTTCAACATGCCATGGTCAGCGATCCAGCGATGGCGACGGGTGTCCGACCGACCCATGACGGAGATGATCTGCGCAGAAAACAACTTGAACTTCTTCAATTACGACGTCGCGCCGATTCCGCAGGCTGACCGGGCGGATTTCTAGCGGTTGACTATCGGCTGCGCGGATTGTTTGGGTGGCTGTCATCTCACCGGGCGCCATCAAAATGGGCCCTGTTCGACGGTTTCCACGTTTATTGCGCCGTGTTCGCGTGGTCGCCTATGTAATCCTGCGGCTTTTTTATCCCGGCCGCCATCACGTAGCTAATCGCCACCACCAGAAAGAAAGCACGAGGCTGCCGAGCTGAATCATCGCCCAGCCGTTGATTTGACTTTGGGATAGATCCAGCTCCTCGCCAGAGTGCCCAAATTCTCGGCAATTCAGCTGAACACCGCGCCGGAAACCCGGTCCTTCAGGTCGGGGCGGAGGGTGGCCTCTTTGGTTGCGAACGTATTGGCTATGACGGACAGCGGGGCGCCGCCGCATGAGCCAGCGGAAGATGGCGACCACAACCTTATAGCGGCCGGTGATGTCCGGCCGGTGATTTCGACAAGGCCTGCTGGGTACGCCCCCGCCCTCGAAAAGACCGCCGAAGACGGATGACTGACTATGCTTGGGTTTCCCCCAAAGCTTGCCCCCCGTATATGACAATTTGACACGGCAAAACCGCTTTATGTGAAAAAACGCAATTTTTACCTACAGATACGCTGACGGTCCGGTGCCGGTGGTCGGCTGGATAAATTTTCAATATTGATTTTATGATAAGTTAATTCAGAGTCCCACCTTGCTGCTGCACCCTCGCGAGAGAATCCGACATGACCGTGATCGCAATGACTCGGCAGCTCGGCTGCCTCGGGACTGAAGTGGCCAATGGGATAGCCGGTCGTTTGGGACTGAAGATCATCCACTCCGAGATTGTGGCCAACACTGTTGCCGAGCGCCTCGGCGTGGAGGCGAGCACGGTGCTGCGCTACGCCGACGGCTCGGCCGCCCTGTTCGAGCGACTGGCGATCAATAAGCGCAAGTTTTCCCATTACACGGCCGAGGAAATCCTGCGCATAGCCCAACAGGGCGGCGTTCTCATACGCGGCTGGGGCGCCGCCACGCTGCTGCGCGACATGCCCCGCGTCATCAGCGTGCGCGTGTGTGCGGCGATGAAATTCCGCGTCCGCGTCATGATGGAGCGGTTCGGCAGCAAGAACGCCGGGGCGATTCGCGAGCACTTGGAGCGCGTGGATGTGGCCCAGGCCCGCGCAATGAGGGCATCGTTTGAGGTCGAGCAGGAGGATGCACTCCTTTATCACATCGTGCTCAATACCGACCGCCTGCCAATCGACGCCTGCGTAAACGCGGTGTGCGAGCTAGCCCGGCACCGGCGCTTCCGCGATCCGGCGGTGGTACGCGCGGAGCTTGCCAACAAACTGCTGGAGGCCAAGGTGAGTTCGGCGCTGACCGACGAAATCAGCGTCGGCGCTGCACCGACCGGCGTTGCCGTCTCTGCCGCGAACGGCCGGATCACGCTCGTCGCCACGTCATCGAGCGGCGGATTGCGAGGGCGGGCCGAAAGGGTCGCGCATCGGATTGCGGGTGTCCGCCAGATCGACAACCGCATCGTCAGCGTTCCAAATCGCGGCAAAGCATTTTAGCGCCCGTTGGGCTTTACCGCGCCGCCGTGTTTTGCGGCGATCAAGTCGGGGCAAGTCAGGTGCCGAGCGGCCTAAGATGAAAACTTCCGTCCGACGACCGGGCCCCAGGCTCCCGGCAGTGCCCCAAGCTCATGCAGCAAGGGGCTTGAGTTCCACGGCGTAACCGAGCTCTGACAAGCGCTTGACCAGGCGGTTTTTTTGCTGGTCGGTGGTGTGGCGCTTGAAGTGGTCGCAGCCGAGGTCCTGATACATCGTGCCGTCCTTGAGC
>JASHRR010000726.1 GCA_030037185.1 Xanthobacteraceae bacterium
AATTGGGCCATCGGCTGCGCTGGCCCGCTACGTGACCATCTTGCTCACGCGCAACGGTCGCGCAGCTCGCACGCTCGACGCCACAGGTATGGGCTTGGCCGATCAACTCATCGATCTTCACCAGGGAGATGCAGTGTTGATTCTCGCCTATGGCCGGGCTTACCGTGAAGTCGCCGCTACATTCGCCGAAGCGAGCCAGCTTGGTCTACCGACAGTCCTTGTCACTGACAGCCTTGACGGAAAGTTGGCACGCAAGGCCGGGGTCGTCATTCCCGCGAAACGGGGGCGGGCCAACCGCGTCGCGCTTCATGGAACAACACTTGTCGTGCTGGAAGCCATCGTGCTTGGACTTGCGGCCTCCGATCGTAAGCGTGCAATCGACGCTTTACAGCGCCTGAATGATCTGCGTGCGGAAGTCAATGGGATGCGAGTCGATATTGGCTGAACCCCCGGAATGGAGCTTCCGGTAACCGATGGACCGCAGCGCACGAAACATGTTGGACCGCCGAAGCGCAAGCTCGCGGGCCGGGCCGCCAGCGCCACTGCGGCCCGCGCTGTGAGGTGCTAATCAAGGCCCGAGCATTCCCGGCGCAACCTCGCACTGAAACCTCACCCGGGCAAGACAACCGCTCCTCAAGATCATCAAGGGCCTTCATGGGCCTGACAACGGCGATCAGGAAATCGGGTCGGTGACGGTGCGCAAGCTTGAAAGCGCGCTGGCGCGAGCCGGGATGACGTGATCTGCATTGCCTGCGGGGCGGGACTTTACCCCGCCGCAACCGCGCCGTCGAAGAACCCAAGGCGGCATTACCGACTGAAATCAAGTTCGGTCAAATCCTCGATGGCACGTTCCCGCATCTGATTGGGTCAAGGAGACGCGCCAACGCATCGCCGGCGGGTATCCATTCGGGGATCACCTGATCGGATATCCGCCTCACTCGGCTTGCCGTATTCGATGTCGGCGCCGGGCAATGACAATCGGGCTGGTCGGCGCACCGCCCGGCAAGGGATCGTCGCCGTCGATCCGCTCGGCGATGTCTGCGGCGAACTTCCGAGAAAAAAGGGGTCCACGCCGCGCGTCACCACTGAAGGGAGAGGGCGAACGTCTTTCAGAACTCAGGTCGCTTTGATCGCGTACACAGCCGCAACGCGATCGATCCTGCATGCGATCCCTTGCGCGTTATGTGAAATGATCGGCGTCTGCAAGCCAACCGGCATTGTATCCCTTCAGTCAAGCGTCAACGCGTCGATTAAGGAGCCGAAGGTCTGCACCAGTGGAATTTCATGCCACTCGACAACGGTGGTCTCGTCATCTGGCAGATGGACAGTCGTGCGTGTCCCTGCGATCGGCGCTTGGTCAGGGCATGCAGGTGAATGCCACCCTCAAGACTGGGACCAGCCGTAATCCGGCGCATCTACTGACTGTCATAGACGCCTTACATCAACGAAACGATCGTTCGACGGCAAGATTGCCAAACCGTTTATCAAACGCTGCAGGGCAGGATCCCACGGCACCAGCAGAGATTTTGCCCAGCCCGCTTCATTGCCAACAGCACGGGACCGATACCAGAAGAAAAGCTGCAGCCGGAAGTGTCCAGGGTATTCGTGCATGTCCCTAAGCCGGTAATCGTGAAGCCAACATAAACAAATACGGTTTGCCCGAACTTCGGAAAACAAGCTCCAAACGCACCCCGTAATTGGGGTTGCGATAGCTCGGCTGGATCAAGACGAGTCCGTGCCGTTTCGCTGAGATCGAAACCGGCTCCTGGATAGCGGGGTGGCGGCGCACCCGTGGCGCTGCAAGCTTGTGACGCGCGAGGTCAATCATCGCTCCAACAAACCTGCTCAGCCTCGTTGCGGGTTCCGCGGCTCTGGCCAGGAGCTACCCGCCAGATCGCGGCTCGCGAACCCGAATCTTCGTCGGGTGCTTCACTGAGTCCAGGCTCTCACCGCGAATCAGGACCTGCGTATTCGCAAATGAGCAGGCGCGGATGCGATCCTTACATGCAAGAACCTGTTGAGTGTCAAGTGGAGGGTGCCGCGTCGTCCTCGCCGCCGTGCCCTCGGGGCGCTAACGGCAAGCCCAGGGCGGCCGGACGCCCTTTTTCGGTGTGCCGAGGGCGATTGCCTTTCCCAATGCCGCCTTCGGCGCGCGCGGGGCCAGCCATCCCTCGCACTGCGCACGCTGATCAATCCACCGAACCGCCGGGCACGGACCCGTATGCCCGCCGGCGCGGGCGGGGCGGCGCTGTGAGGCGTCGCCCGATCCGATCAGCCGGCGAGCAATGTGCCGGCATGGCGCGGACCCGAAGGTCGCTGCGGATCCTTGGACAGATCTTTTTAATTGGCGAACCGCCGTTACTCGAGCCCAGTCCCTGGTGTAAAAGAAACACCGCGCAGCACCTCGGCAAACCGCGCAGTTGTCAGCGTCATGAAGGATTCGCCGGCCGGAAGGCTTGTCGCGGCCAGGCGATCAGTGATCATGACCAGCTTGTTGGGGTCAGCGCCCTGGTCGCCGCTGCCGCTCACCGTCGAGGTGATCGCCCAGATGGTGGCGGTGCCGTCGCGATTGACGCGGCCGGTGAGGTTGCGCAGGCCGTCGGTCGCGGGCGACCACGGCAGGCCGGTCGCCGGATTATTGCCTGTCGGATAACCGCCGACCGTATACGGCTCGCCCAGATCGAGCCCCGCAGTCAGGACGTACGCCAGATTCCATTGACCCTGAGCGGCGTCGAAGACCCATTTCTGCAGACCCGCGGTGGTCTGGCTGGCAGCTGCCGCGTACGTTCCGCCGTTGAATGTATTTGTGCCATTACCCTCATCGGCAACATAGAGCGTCGTCGCATTGGCAAACCACACTCCGAATGGAAAGGAATCCGTGGTGTTCTTCGCAAGAATGGTTGTGAAACCCTTTAGCACGCACATGTTGTACGGGAAGACACCCTCGCTGGCCAGATTAGCGGAATTGTAGAAAATCGGTGTTGTTGGCAGCGTGACGGACGGTGCGGGCAAGCCCACTCCTGTCGGGCAGGCGGGGGGATTGCCATTATTGCCGGCCGCACCCGAACTATCGATGAAATAAACGGTGTTGACGCCGTTACCGCCGCTCCCCTTGGTGAGATAGATGACGTTGTTGAAGATCGCGAGACCTCGGAAATTGGTGTCCTTGCCGATCTTGTCCGCCTTGTCGCCGAGTTCGGTGATGCTGAAGCTGCCGACCGGCGTCGGAAGTCCGGGGTCCATTTGCGCTCTGAGCGGCTTGTCCGCAGCAGTCAAGATCTGGGCTCCTGCGCCGACGATGATCCCGGCGGGCTGAGGGTTGGCGCCATTTCCCGCATTGCCGGCCGTGTAGAAAAGATTTGCGCCGGCGTTGTCGTTCAGAATCGCTGCACGTCCATTGTTGCCGCTATACGCATTGGTTTTGGTAAACCTAAACTTCCCGTGTTGATCGACCTGAGCAACCAGGCGGTAGAACTGCCCGGGCACCGGGTTGGTCGGATCAACTACGAATGGCGTGTTGGAGTTGGAGACATCGAGCGCATCGACCGACGCCAGGTATCCCATCAACGTCACAACGCGCTTGTCGGTCGACAGGTTGAGGGCAAGTTCCGACTTGGACGAGAAGCTGGTTACCATCTGGTCGGAGTTCGCCCTGATTTGCGGTTGCAAGCTGTTAGGGACTTCGAGCGAATTGACCAGCCAGCCGGTTTGCGTGATCTGATCGAGGAAGATCCTGGAGGTGATGCCGAAGCTCCCATCCACGATGGCGTTGTTGAAGACTTGCGGATAGGTGCCGTCGGCCGTTGCCGTCACACAGTTTGACCCGGTACAGTTAGGCGGCAGCTGCGCGCCAACGACAACATTGTTGGGATTGTTATCGTAGACGGACCGGCTGACCAAGAGATTGCCGGGCCGAAAGGCGGCCTCGTCATCCGCGAGGACCAACTGAGTATGTGTTAGACAAGCCAGCGTGGCCGTAACCGCGAGGCCCGATTGGAAAATGAAAGTGCGGACAAATTTATGCGTCTTTGTGTGCTTCATCGCAGATCCCCTATAGGCGCCCCTCCATCGCTTTGCGGAGCGAGCGCGGCGATCATGCCGGTGATATGTTGCAGCCTTGCGAAACCGGAGCCTTGGCGCCGCTGCGATCGGCTCCTGCTGGCGTCACGGCCGCGGCCGGCAGGCGCAGCTGAACGCCGGCGGAGAGACGGGCATGGCGAAGTTCGCGATGCCAGACCAGATAGATGTGCCGCTTGCGCACATTTTTCATCGCGCAGTGAGCTTGCGACGGGTAGGCAGGACAAATCCGCGCAGGGTCGAGTGTCACGAGCATCGCCACGAGCACCGGTAATTCGCACCTGTACCAGAGATGGAGGAGGGCCGGGGGGCGGTGATCACGAACCGCTCAAGCCCTCGCGCTGCGACCAGACGCGGAGGCAGAACGCCGATCAGATATCCGCCCCGAAATTTTGTTGCGGATCGAACTCGGGCCCGCGGCGGCCGGTTGGCTCGGCGGCAGCACCGGCATCGCGCGCCAGGAAACGACCCGAGCCCGGTGCAGCGTGCAGGGCTCCCTCGTCGACCACGACGCGGCCGCGGCTCAATACCGTCACCGGCCACCCCGTGACGGTGCGGCCCTCGTATGGCGAATAGCCCGCGAGATCATGCATGAGCTGCGCACCGATCGTCACCTTGCGGTTCGGCTCCCAGATCGCGATGTCGGCGTCGGAGCCGATCGCGATCTGTCCCTTGCGAGGATGCACGCCGTATATTTTTGCGGGTTCGGTCGCCGTCAGCGAGACGAACTTCTCCACGCCGAGCCGGCCTTGCGAGACCATGGCATCGAACAGCAATGGCAGGCGGGCCTCCAGGCCGGGCATGCCGTTTGGGATGGCTTTGAAGTCTGGATCGGCGCCGTTGATGAATTTGCCGGCCGTGTCAAAGCGATAGGGGGCATGGTCGGACGACACGGTCTGCAGATCGCCAAGCGACAGCGCGCGCCACAGCGCCTCCTGGTCGGACGGCTGGCGCATCGGCGGGCTGCAAATCCATTTTGCGCCTTCGAGCCCGGGGCGGTTGAGGTCGTTGGCGGTAAGCAAGAGATACTGCGGGCAGGTCTCGGCAAAAACCTTGAGCCCTTCCCCCCGCGCCTGCCGAATCCGCGCTGCGCCTTCGGCCGATGAGACATGGAAGATCATGATTGGTTGATCGATGAAAGCGGCGAGCGTGATGACGCGGTTGAAGGCTTCGGCCTCACTGGCTCGGGGATGGCTGACGGCGTGATAGCGCGGTGCCCGATAGCCGTTGCTGATGAGGCGCTTGCCCGTCCACGAGATCATCGCGTGATTTTCGGCGTGTACGCAGACCAATGCGCGGTTCTCGCGGGCAGCGTATAACACATCGAGCAATTGCATGTCGTCGAGCCTGATGCGGTCATAGGTCATGAACACTTTGATGCTGCTGTGCCCGGCCTTGACGAGCTTCGGAAGATGGTTCTTGAGGGACGTCTCAGTCGGATCGGCGATGATCATATGGAAGGCATAATCGATCACCGCGCCCTTGCGGGCGAGCGCATGATAGGCATCGACGACCTCGTCCAGCTTGAGGCCGATATGCTGGGCTGCGAAAGAGATCACGGTGGTGGTGCCGCCGAACGCCGCCGAGACGGTCGCGCTTTCAAACGTATCCGCATTGAGGATGCCTGCCGCCGACACCTGCTCGATATGGGCATGGCTGTCTACGCCGCCGGGCAGCACCAGCTTGCCACGGGCGTCGATCTCATTCGCACCACGCGGCAGGTCGCGGCCGACCGCCGCGATGGTCTCGCCGTCGATCGCTACATCGGCCGGAAATATCGCCGAGGAGGTCGCAACGATGCCGCCGCGCAATACAAGATCGTAAGGCTTTGTGGACATGGCATGATCTCCAGCCGGTGACCGGCTTCTTTCGTTCCCGCCGGCAGGATACAACAGACGGCTGGTGATGGCAGATTGTCGATCGCGATTGCCGCGCGACAGCCCGCCCTGCAACGATCGTTGGAAGGACACCACATGGTGCGCACGGATATCCTGGTGATCAATCCGAATTCGAATCCGGCCGTCACCGCCGGGCTCGAGGTTGCGCTTGGCACTCTGCGCATGGCTGACGGCCCATCGATCCGCTGCGTGACGCTGTCGGAGGGGCCGTTCGGTATTGAATGCCAGAAGGATGTGGAGCAAGTCGCGCTGCCGCTGCGCCGGCTGGTGGAGCGGGACAACGCCGCCGACGCGTTTGTGATTGCGTGTTTCAGCGATCCCGGCCTCTATGTGTGCCGCGAGGCGACACGGCGTCCGGTATTCGGTATCAACGAGTGCGGCGTGCTGAGCGCGCTCGCCCGTGGCGATCGCTTCGGCATCATCGCGATCGCGGCAAAATCGATCGCCCGACATCGGCGCTATCTGCGGCAGATGGGCCTTACCGAGCGGTTCGCGGGCGAGCGCCCTGTCGGCCTGAGCGTTGCAGAGACCGCGTCGCAGGAGCGCGCCTTTGCCCGGATGGAAGCGGTTGGCCGAGAGCTCGTTGAAAAAGACGGAGCGGACGTCATCGTCATGGGTTGCGCCGGCATGGCACGCCACCGCCGCGCCCTCGAAATGACGCTTGGCGTGCCGGTGATCGATCCAACCCAGGCAGCCGTAGCAATGGCAATCGGCGCAGTGCAGGTGCAAATGCTGCTATAGCGGCGCGACCCGAATAGGCGGCTCGCATGTGTGCGAGTCGCGCCACGGGCGTCTATCGAGTCATGGGCTGATTTGTCCCGTCACGCCTTCGGCGGAACCGCTCCGGTCTGTGTGGCGATCAAACCATAATGTTCAATACGCCGGTGGCGGGCGAAATCGAACATGGTTTCCTTGCCAAACCGCGTCGCATCGAGATCGCAATCGTGCACAAGAAGTTCGTCGCCCTCAGTCGTCGTTTCCGCGACGATCTCACCATCCGGATTGATGATCAAGCTGCCGGCCATGCAGTGATGGCCGTCCTCGACGCCGCACTTGGCCACCGCCACCACCCACGTCGAGTTTTGATAGGCCCCGGCCTGTAGCGAAAGCTTGTGATGGAACATGCGCTTTGCCAGCCCTTCGTTGCCGTTTTGCGCGTTGATGGAGGGCGTGTTGAAGCCGAGCACCACCATCTCGACGCCCTGCAGCCCGAGCACGCGAAAGGTCTCCGGCCACCGCCGGTCGTTGCAGATGCAGATCCCGAACACGCCTCCCAGCAGGCGCCATGCAGGAAAGCCGAGATCGCCAGGCTCGAAATAGCGTTTTTCGAGGTGCTGGTGACTGCGCTTCGCATCGAATTCGTCGTGACCCGGCAGGTGGACCTTGCGGTACTTGCCGATGATGGCACCCGCCTTGTCGACCAGTATCGAGGTGTTGAAGTGATGTCCGTCCGCAGTCAGTTCGGCGTAGCCGAAACTCATGGCTATGGCGGCGCGCCTCGCCTCCTCAAACAGCGGCCTGGTGGCCGCGCTCGGCATCTCACGCTCGAACCAGATGTCGGCTTTGCTACGGTCGTCCCAGTACCAACGCGGGAAAAAGGTGGTTAGCGCCAACTCCGGATAGACGATTAGATCGCAGCCCTCGGCCTGCCGCATGAGATCGAGCATGCGAGCAACCGCTGCTTGGCGCGTGTCGGCCCTCTGAATCGGGCCGAGCTGGGCTGCGGCCACTCTGATGTTGCGCATCTGGGTGCCTCATTTCGTTCGATGCCGCGCGGATGAAGCCTAGCGTAATCCGGTGTTGCCAATGCCGCGGAACTCGTCCCCGCATTACGCTTCCATGCGGGCGACCTATTCGCCGACTCGATGCTCCAGCCGGCTCACGAGCCGCACCACCGGCCACAGCAGGACCAGATAGACCAATGCTGCAAACATGATGGGTGAAGAATTATAGGTCAACGAACGTGCCATGTCGGCCGAATAGAGCATTTCGGGGAGAGCGACCACGCTCGCGAGCGAGGTAAGCTTGACGACCTCCACGGTGTTGGAGACAAGGTCCGGCAGCACGTTGCGTACCGCCTGGGGGATCACGACATAGACCATGGTCTGCCATCGGGTGAGACCGGTGGAGCGGGCGGCCTCGCGCTGACCAGCCCCCACGCTGTCGAGGCCGGCCCGGTAAATCTCTCCATAAAACGCCGAATTGTTGAGAAAGAAGGCGACGCAAACCGACGCGAACGGTGACAACCGCAGGCCCGCGAAGGGAAGCCCGGCGTGAACGAAGATGAGCAGGACAAGCGGCGGCACAGCGCGGAAGACGTCTGTCAGGAGCGCCAGGATGAAACGAGCGCCACGCGAGTGGCTGCTGCCGGCGAGCGCCACCATCAGCCCTCCGGCGAGGCCGAGCGGCACCACCGCGGCGCAGACCAGCAGGGTCATGCCAAGGCCGCGCAAAATCAGCGGCGCCGCCTGCACCATGATGTCGATGTCGAAGAACTGCCGGAGCATCGCCTCCATCAGACGCGCCTCCAGGCAAACCGGGTCTCGATATAGCGCCCGGCGACCACCACCGGCACGAACAGAACGAGATAGGCGATTGCCCCCATCATGAGCGGGGTGGCGTTGAATGAGAAGCTTTCCGCCGTCGTCGCCTGGTTGAGGATTTCCGGCACCCCGATCACGGTACCAAGCGCAGTATTCTTAGTAATGGCAATGGTGCGGTTGGTCAGCGGCGGCACCGTCAGCCGCACCGCTTGGGGCAGGATAACGTGCAGCAGCGCCTGTGAGTAGGTCAGTCCGGTCGAGCGCGCCGCCTCCCACTGCCCTTTACGCACCGACAGGATTCCGGCCCAAAAGATCTCTTCCGCGAAGGCGGCGAGGAGGAGCGACAATACGAGCCACAGCACCGCATAGCTCGGCAGCAGGATGCCGACATTGGGCAAGCCGAAATACACGATGAGGACGAGCACCAGCGGCGGCAAGGCGCGGGC